>JAFWCP010000573.1 GCA_017536845.1 Solobacterium sp.
TCCGGGCATGTTGCCGACGCAGTAGTGGACAATGCCGTATTCAATGTAGATCGGGTCATCATGGGTGGTCACATGGGAAGATTCCCCGCAGCCGCCCTGGTCAATGGCGACATCGACAAAGACAGCTCCCGGACGCATTTCCCTGAGATAGCTCTTCTTGAACAGCTTGGGGGCGGAAGCACCGGGAATTAAGACAGAACCGATGACAAGGTCAGCATCCTTGACAGCACGGTGGATGTTGGCTTCGGTGGAGACAAGGGTCTGGATCCTTGCCCCGAAGAGGTTGTCAAGCTCTTCCAGGCGTTTGAGGTTGATGTCGATGATGGTGACATTGGCACCCATGCCAACGGCCAGCTTACAGGCGTTGGCACTGACCGTGCCGCCGCCAAGGATAACGACGTTGGCTTTGGGTGTGCCGGGTACGCCGGCAAGCAGCACACCTTCCCCGCCGAACCTCTTTTCAAGATACTTGGCGCCTTCCTGGATGGACAGACGCCCGGCAATCTGGCTCATGGGGATTAACAGCGGCAGGGAGTGGTCTTTCTCCATCAGGGTTTCGTAGGCAACGCCTTTGACCTTTCCGGCCAGCAGGGCGTCTGTCTGTTCCTTGTCTGCGGCAAGATGGAGGTAGGTAAAGAGGATCAGCCCTTCATGGAAATACGGATATTCCTGTTCCAGGGGTTCCTTGACTTTGACCATCATTTCCACCGTGTCCCATACTTCCTTTGCCGTATCTGTCAAAACTGCTCCCGCTGCAGCATACTCTTCATCGGGAAAGCCTGAACCAAGACCGGCTCCCTTTTCGATATATACCTGGTGGCCGGCACTGACATAGGCTTTGACATTGTCGGGGGTTAAACCGACACGGAATTCATTGTTCTTGATTTCTTTTACACTTCCGACTTTCATGGTGTTCCTTCCTTTCTGTGAATGATGATTTCTGGTTGTATGTGTTTAGCCATATTGTACATGATAAGAAGGATATCTGTCACGATAATAAAGTAAAAAGCCTGTGTCATGCTTTGGCACAGGCATGATGCATCTGCATCAATCGATGAAAAGATATTTCAGGTAAGCTGTTCCAGAAGAATAACAGCTTCTTCATATGCCTGGACTGTCTCTTCCTTCAGGCAGCCGCCCGCCTTGGCAAGATGACAGTATTGCATAAACACGGAGCAGTCGAAAGTGCTTTGCGGCCTCAGTATCCTTTCCTTCAGCAATGTTTCCAGAATCCCCGCCAATGCCTTGCGGATGTCATTCTGATACCCTTCCCTTTTCTCTTCAGTTGTGGAAGTCACGCGTCTGTCCTGCAGGTGCCTGAGTGCTGCCATGTTGTAGCGCAGGCTGCGCATATACTGATACCGCTGAAGCAGGCAGTCGGAAAGCAGGGCTGAGCGGTATGGCGGATCATTCATGATTTCATCATACCCCTCAGCAAGCTCTCCCATAGGGCTTAGAACAGAGCCTTGCTGGCTCTGCAGGAAAGCTGATAAGGATTCAACAATGTCTTTGCGGATCATACTGCCACCTCATATTCTGAAGATAGTATAACACGAGTCAGTGCTGATTTTTGAAAACATGATTGACAGAAAACAGTCATTGACAGAAACCTGTCACCGGTTGCTTGTCTGCCTGACTGGCTTTATGATTCAGATACTAACAAAAGAAAGGATTGGATATACCTATGTTTTGTCAGAACTGCGGAACAAAGCTTCCGGATGATTCTGTCTTCTGTCCTTCCTGCGGTAACAGGGTAAAAGCCGCACCGGCCCCGGAAGTCAGATCAGCCGTTACGCGGAATATCAGAGAAGAAGCACCTCCTCGTAAAAAATCAGGCGGCGGCTTCTTCAAACTCATCGGCATCCTTACCGTTTTAGCCGCCCTTGGCTATGGACTCCTGTTTGTGATCGGCCTTTTCCAGGAGAATACGCCGCCGATTAACAACAATAACCCTCCTGCCAATACCACGGCCGCAAACAGCCAGAATACCGGCACAGCAAATACCTCTGCTTCCAACGGTGCAGCTTCGTACTCCGGAAACAGCACTTCCGGCAATACACCTTCGTATTCCGGAAACAATCCTTCCGGCAATACGCCTTCATACTCCGGGAATAACACTTCCGGCACATCCGCAAATCAGAGCA
>JAFWCP010000574.1 GCA_017536845.1 Solobacterium sp.
AGACAGTGGAGATTTCGAAGTACCCGTTGTCAGGGTTCTGATGGGCTTCATTGTATTGGACAACTTCCAGCACCGAGTTCAGCAGGTTGTTTCTGACATACTTTCTGGCTTCGCTCATCGGCATGGCCAGTTCAACCGGGTTGTCCAGCGGCATGACGCCGTTTGTGACATAGTCTTCATTGACCAGTGTGTAGGTAACGATTTCATGCAGGCCGAAGGATTCCAGGACATTCCTGACTGTCCTGCGCATTTTCTGTACCGGGGTCAGTCTGCCGACCGTCGGGGTCATCTGCGGCAAGGTTGTGCCAAGGCTGTCAAAGCCGATCAGACGGATGATTTCCTCATCAATGTCTGCCGGACGTTCAATGTCGGTACGGTAGCTGGGAATGGTGCAGACAAATGTATCACCATCCACCTGCGGGTCAAACTGCAGCCACTTCAGAGCTTCAACGACTTCATCCATTGTGAAGGCAGTTCCCAGCAGGTCATTGACATGGGTCAGAGTCTCCGTAACCTTGACAGGCTCATAAGAATCTGTTCCGCAGAATACGGTTTCTTCAAATCCATCCGCATCCGCGTATTCCTTTAACAGCTGAACGCTTCTGGCAACAGCCTTTTCCATTCCCAGAGGTTCAATGCCCTTGGTGAAACGCTGGGCTGCTTCCGTGATCAGGTTCAGACGGATGGAAGTATGACGGACAGCCACATGGTTGAAGTGGGCAGCTTCGATGAAGATGCCTTCGGTGGTTTCGTCAATCATCGATTCCTCACCGCCCATGATGCCGGCGATGCCGGTAGCTTCGCCGCCGGTTGTGATCAGAAGGTCACCCTTCTGAATGTCAAACTGCACGCCGTCCAGAGCAGTCATGGTCATTTCCCGGTCATCGACAACCGTGATCTCTTTGGCCGGCAGTTTGGCCAGGTTGTAATAATGCAGAGGCTGGCCGGTTTCCAGCATGACGAAGTTGGAAATGTCAACAACGTTGTTGATGGAATTCATGCCGGCCGCATGGAGGTAGTTGACCATCCACTTCGGGGTCGGGCCGACCTTGACATGGTTGACAACCTTGCCGGTGAAAGCCGAGCATAACGGAGTTGTGGAAGCAACCTTGAAGTCACCCTTTTCACCAAGGTTCATATAGTTCTGGTAATCAGGCCATTTGACCTCACGATGAAGGATGGCACCGACTTCCTTGGCCATATTCCACATTGCCGAGCAGTCAGCTCTGTTGGGAGTCAGGGAAACATCAAGAACCGTATCATCATAGCCAAGATATTCAAGGACCTTTGTTTCGCCGACCGGCGCATCGGCAGGCAGTTCTTCAATGCCGCTGCACTGGTATTCGGTCAGATACTTCTTGTCAACGCCAAGTTCATACAGGGCGCAGATCATGCCGTTGCTGGGATAGCCGCGCACCGGTCTTGCACCGATGGTGCCGCCGGGCAGCTGGGCACCAGGCAGAGCAACGACGACCTTCAGGCCGGCTCTGCAGTTAGGAGCACCGCAGACGATTTCAGTGACTTCATCGTCACCGATTCTGACCTTTGTCGCATGCAGGTGGGTATCAGGAATATCAACGCTTTCCAGGATCTCGCCGATGATGAGGTTGGTAGCGGAAGCCATGGGTTCAATCCCTTCAACTTCCAGACCTGCCGTTGTCATCTTTTCCGCAAGCACCTGCGGGGTAATACCGCTTAAGTCCACATATTCGGAAAGCCATTTATAACTTAATCTCATTGCCAGTACCCTCCTCAGTCAAAATGATCGAACGTTTCCAGGAAACGGACATCATTGGTATAGAAATTACGGATATCATCAATGCCGTATTTCAGCATGGCAACACGCTCGATGCCGACACCGAACGCAAAGCCGGAACACTTTTCCGAATCAAAACCGTTCATTTCCAGCACGTGCGGATGCACCATGCCGGCGCCCAGGATTTCAATCCAGCCGGAGCCTTTGCATACTGAGCAGCCCTTGCCGTTGCAGAACGGGCAGGAGACCTCTACTTCAACGCTGGGTTCCGTGAACGGGAAGAAGCTCGGACGGAAACGGATGGAACGGCCTTCACCGAACAGACGGTTGGCCATGAATTCCAGTGTGCCTTTGAGGTCAGCCAGGGTGATATGTTCACCGACAACCAGGCCTTCACACTGCATGAACTGATGAGAATGCGTCGCATCGTCATCATCTCTGCGGTAGGTCTTGCCCGGGCAGATCAGCTTGATGGGTGTCTTGCCTTTGGCCTTTTCCAGCTCACGCATCTGGATGGCGGTTGTGTGGGTCCTTAATAATGTATTGGGATCGATGTAGAACGTATCCTGCATGTCTCTTGCCGGGTGATCCTTCGGGATGTTGGCCAGCTCGAAGTTGTAGAAATCCTTTTCGACTTCCGGACCTTCGGCAATCGTATAGCCCATGCCGATGAAAAGATCTTCCAGTTCTTCCCTGATCATCATCAACGGATGCGTCGTGCCGAGCTTCAGGTTGTCAGCCGGCAGGGTGATGTCGATCTTTTCTTCTTCCATCTTTGCGATTAACGCCGCTTTTCTGAGCACTTCGCCTCTTGCTTCCAGGGCTTCGGTAACGGTCTGCTTGCATACATTGACCTTCTGTCCGAACGCCGGCTTTTCTTCCTTAGGCAGTGATTTCATCTCACTCATCAGGGCCTGAATCGCACCTTTCTTGGAAAGGTACTGATTGCGTACAGCCTGAAGTTCTTCCGGCGAAGCAGCAGCTTCAATGGCCTTGAGCGCTTCACTCTGTACAGATTCAATCTTGTCCATAACTGTTTTTCCTCCTAAACAACATTGATGTCCTTCGGAACGTCTGTCAAAACAAAAGCGTTCCTGTTTCCTTTTTTACAGGAACGCTTGTCACGCGGTACCATCCTGATTCGCATTGATAAAAAATGCGCACCTCAATTCCACTCTGTAACGGGAGCTCCCGGAGGGGATTGGCCTCACTCGGAAAGTGAATTCACAGGATGAAACAGCGGCGCAAGCCCTCTCAGCAATCGGGCTTTTCTCTGTTATCTGCCGTGTTCATCGGGCTACTGGTCTTTCCTGCAGACGTTTTCAACAGCGTATATTATACTCAACCGTTTTCCTTTTTTCCACCGCAATTTCAACAGATTTCCGCTGCTTAGACCAACGGTATAAAATTGGTCAGATCAACCTTATTAAATATACAGGGTACCTGTTCTGACATGCTGTCCGGAAGCTTGAACAACCTGGTTTCTCAGACATCAGACTGTATGCTGTGGCATGCTTTGGAAAAAAATGCCTGATTCAGAAAGTTCATGCGTCCTGACCGCAGCCGAAATCAATGAAAAGCGATCTCCGTATCTTCGGGGATCACTTTCATTTGCAATGCTTCCAAACCACTGATGCCTTTCCTGCAGAAAAAGACAGTCATATTGCGGATCGTTTCACCGTCAGGATGTCATCAGCCGGTTCAGTTCCTTCAGCAAACGCGATGAAGCACCTCTTCAATGGGCTTCCTGCTCCGTATCGGTATTCATTTCTTCTTTCAGCATCCCTTCAATATCCATGGTCTGATCCACATAATCTTCCACGCTCATTCCTTCATGTTCAGACAGCCATTTCCTGAATTCATGACAGCGCTGAAGCTGATCCTCCGTGATTATACCATGGGCGACAGCTTCCTCAGCCGGTGCTTTGAATCGTTCGTAGACTTTGATAACCTTCAGTGCTCCTTTAATCCGCGTGATCTCTGCTCTGCGGCGATCGCCAAACCTAAAGCCTTCTTTCAGACCTTCTTCTCTGCCTTCTTCCCTGGCGGCATTTCTGGCATTCGCCATCATCTCTCTGAATTCCATTATAATTCTTCCCTTAATCCCATCAGCCATGGCTTAGAGCTGTTCATAGAACAGAAGCATCTCCTCAGTTGTTTTCCTTGTCTGCCTCAGCGTTGTTTTCTTCCTGTTTCAGCATTCCTTCAATATCCATAGTCTGATCCACATAGTCCTCCACCGTCATGCCTTCATGTTCAGCCAGCCATTTCCTGACATCACGGCAGCACTGAAGCTGTTCAAGTGTAATCTTACCGTGGGCAACAGCTTCCTCGACCGGTGTTTCCAACTGTTCACAGAATTCGATAAAATCCATTGCTTTTTCAATCTGGTCAATCTCTGCTCTGCGGCGGTCACCAAGCTTCTGGCCTTCTTTCAGACCTTCTTCCCTGCCAGCATTTCTGCTATTCGCCATCATCTCTCTGAATTCCATATACTCTTTTCTCCATGCATTGTTATTTTTAGCCATTTTCACATTGCTGTCAATGCTCGCAACAAGAGTATCGCCCTCTTCAATTTTCTGTGTCATGATATAGCGATTGAGGGCAGTCAGTTCCTTGTACTTCTCATCGTCTGTTTCCTGAACCGTGCAGTTGATGATGACATGAACCGTTCCATCGTTCAGGTACCTGCCGGGATGTTCCTTTGACTGATATACAAACGTATTGACGATTTCTGTTTTTTCATCATCATATGGTTTATACGCGCACAGAAAGATGACTGCCCGAAAGGGAAGCTTTCTGAAATCTTCTCCTTCACTGAGATTGTCCGCATCAATGACAGCACCGTAATACCGGAAGCGATACGGCAAAGCGCTTTCTTTACTGACCTGCATTTCCACATCCATGATCTTATCCTCGGTTTTGCCGAGCACATCCGAACGGATACCGCGGCCATGGACGGTTTCCTTGATGGCCGCTTCGTTCTGGATATCAAACTCAATGCCCGTCAGGTCCAGATCAGGGAGCGTTCTTGCCAGCACTCCCTTGAAGATCTGCTGATTCTTCATTACCTTTCCAAAGATAAACCAGTCCTGAAAGGTCAGATCTTCATAATTCTTATCTGCTGCTGCAGCATTTCCGCCGGAATGGCTGCCGTTATCTTTCTTCGTGTTATTCATTCGTCACCTCCTTTGTTTATTACGCTTCCAATGTACAGGAACTGACGAAAGGTTCAAGATCAGATTGATGTTTCTTCCTGTCCTTTTTCACTTCTTCATGCATTCCCATCTGACGAAATACATCTGTACGGTTTTTGATGTCTCGAAGCCGATCTGCTGCCCCTCTTCCATGATAAAAACCTCCTGCGGATGCAGAAGGTTCCGTTAACGTATCAGTTCAGTGTCTGTCAGATGAACAGGCAGTCAGTCATATCGGATCTGATTCAGATCCGGCGCATCGGGTATATTGCCGAAAACATCCAGATCCCCGTCTCCGGCCAGCACGACCCAGTTGCATCTGATGACCTCATAGTTTTCCGGCGCAGCCTGGAACAGCCTGACATGTTCAAAGCACCGCCGCAGCGTTGCTGCCGTAACAAGCAGGTCGCCGGAACTGTCAAGCATCTTATAGCCATGGTGATTGATCAGATACACGCCATCCTTCTTCAGATGCTGCTTTACCACCTGGATGCCTTCCAGCGTAATCAGGCTGCGGACAAGGTTTCTTCCTTCAAAGGCATCATGGATGATCACATCATAGCTCTTCTTTGTCTGTTCCAGATATTCCCTGCCGTCCATCAGATACGTGGTGATGTTATCCTTTGCTTCACCAAGCAGGAAATAGCGCATGGCCAGCTTTTCAAAATCGGGATTGATTTCACAGACATCCATATGCAGATCCTGATTACGGTTCACCAGGATCCTAGGAAAGGTATACATCCCCCCGCCGATCATCAGCCCGGACCGGAAAGGGTCTTTCCATCTCAGGATCGCATCCATGACCTTGAAGTATTCAAAGACCGGCTGATTTCTTTTCAGCGGATTCAGATATACAGCCGACTGCCAGGTTCCGCCCACATAAAGTGAGCGTATTCTCTGTCCGTCGATCACCTCATCCATGACAACCGTGTCGCCGTTACGGTACAATGCCCTGCTTCTCATGCTCCAACCTCCCGATCAGCTTCTCAAATCCCCGTGCTGCCAGACAGCCGATCACCATCCCCAGCACATTGTGGAGAATGTCCTCATACTGGAAGGCACCGCGGCGAAGATAATACTGCAGCGTCTCCAGAACACCGGAGATAAACAGACCTTCCAATGCGGCCTGCTTCCAGGACAATCCCCTTTCCGTATTCCTCCGCAGGAAAGCGGCCGGTGCCAGCATGCACACATTCAGCCCCGCTTCCGCTATGTAGTACACATCGCCGGCAAGGATCTTTTTATAGGCTGTAAACAGTTTCAGATACCGTTTCCTTTTCCAGACCTTGCGGCAGAACAGACAGCCGGAATACACCAGGAACAGGTAGGTCCAGAACAGAGCGAAGGAAAATGCATCCTTATGCCTGCGGCGCAGAAAAAACAGGCACAGGAAAAGCAGCCCTGCCGCCGCATAGAACGGCATTGTGATATGCGGGTTCATCAGGTTCAGTATCCGCCGCATGGCTGCTTCCTCCTGTCTTTTTGAAAAGAAGGACTCACTGTCCTTCTTTGTCTTGTGTTATGCGATAATATGTCCCTTTTCGCGGATGACATCGATGACCGAGTCAACCAGCTTTTCACAAAGCTCGTTGCTGCTGGCTTCGACCATGACGCGGATCACCGGTTCGGTGCCGGACTCTCTGACCAGGATGCGGCCTTCGTTGCCAAGCTGCTTGGCAACTGCAGCAACCGCGGCCTGCACGTCAGGATCATTCTGTGCATCGGGCTTGGACTTGACGCGGACATTCTTGAGCACCTGCGGATAGAACTTGACCGGTTCGGCCAGGACGCTGAGCGGCTTGCCTTTCGCCAGCATGACGTCCATCATCTTGAGTGATGTCAGGATGCCGTCGCCGGTGGTTGCGTACTTGGTGAAGATGATGTGGCCGCTCTGCTCGCCGCCGATGCGGTGGCCGTAGGTGACCATGTTCTCATACACATACTTGTCGCCGACCTTTGTCTTGTCATAGCCGATATCCACTGCATCCAGCGCCTTGTAGAGACCGAAGTTGCTCATGACGGTGGTAACGATGGTGTTGTTTCTGAGCTTGCCTCTCTCCTTCATATACAGGCCATAGATATAAAGGATATGGTCGCCGGTGACGACATTGCCGTTTTCATCGACGCAAAGGCATCTGTCCGCATCGCCGTCGTAGGCAAAGCCGACATCCAGACCCTTTTCGACAACCAGCTTCTGCAGACCTTCAATGTGGGTGGAGCCGCAGTCCGTATTGATGTTGAATCCATTCGGATGGTCGTTGATGACATAGGTTTCCGCACCCAGGGCGTCAAAGACAGCCTTGGCAATCTGCCAGGCGGAGCCGTTGGCAACATCCAGACCGACCTTCATACCGCGGAAGGACTGGCTCATGATGGAAATCAGATAGCCGATGTATCTGTTTCTGCCGGCAACATAGTCAACCGTGCAGCCGATTTCTTCCTTGGTTGCCATCGGGATTTCTTCAATTTCACCGTCGAGATACTTTTCAACTTCGTCGATGGTCTCTTCATCCATCTTTTCACCCTGGCCGTTGAGCAGCTTGATGCCGTTGTCATAGTAAGGGTTATGCGATGCGGAAATCATGATGCCGCAGTCGAAATTATCACAGCGGGTGATATAGGAAACACTTGGTGTTGTCGTGACGTGCATGATATAGGCATCTGCACCGGAAGCGGTAAGACCGGCTACAAGCGCATATTCATACATATACGATGAACGTCTTGTATCCTTGCCGATCAGAACCTTACATTTTTTATTCAGACGCTTTCCGTAGTACCAGCCCAGGAAACGGCCGATCTTTACGGCGTGGTCATATGTGAGTACAACATTCGCCTCCCCACGGAAGCCGTCTGTTCCAAAATACTTACCCATAGATAATCTCCTTAAAAAATACCTGACTATTATAGATGAAAGACGTTTTGTTGTGTATAGAAACTGATGGAATTTTCGTGCAATCCAGGAAGAATGACAATGCGGATTTATACCGGCAGTGTGATTGCCAAACGGCAAAAACATGTTAGAATATTGCCGTCCGCAATGAAAGAGAAAGACCCTGCCACGCACCGGACAAGAGAACTTCGCCATGGCTGGAAGCGAAGACGGCAAGCAGTAGGTGTTGTAAGGCCTCCGGAGCGGGCCGCACGCAGCGATAACGCATACTGAAAAATGAGGCGGTACATCCATCTTTGTGCCGTGAACCGGGGTGGTACCACGAACAAGCTCTCGTCCCCAGGGGTGAGAGCTTTTATATTTGATCAGGAGGAAAACAACATGAGCGAAACAAAGACACCGCTGGACGAACTCAGAAAGGCGATGGAAGCACACCAGGCCGCTTTCGAAGCTGCCCGCAAGGCCTTCGAAGACGCAAAGAAGAATGCGGATGAAAAGGGTGCCGCCATCAGAGAAATCAGACGCAACGACCAGCAGGAAGCAAGAATCAAGAAGATGAACGACCTTGCCGCAATGGGCATCGACCCGTTCGGCCAGGCATTTAAGAGATCCGCCTTTGCGGCTGACCTGCGCAGTGCCTATGGCGAAAAGACAGCGGAAGAGCTGGAAGGCATGCAGGTGCACGCAGCCATTGCCGGCCGCATCATGTCCAAGCGCCGCATGGGCAAGATCGGCTTCATGCACATCCAGGATAAGACCGGCCTGCTGCAGGCTGTCGTCAAGAAGCAGGTTGTCGGCGATGAAACATACGAGCTGTTCAAGAGCAGTGATGTCGGCGACATCATCGGCATTGAAGGCGTCCTGATGAAGACCCAGGCCGGTGAGTTATCCATCGAGGTCAGAGAGTATACCCACCTGACCAAGTCGCTGCGGCCGCTGCCGGAAAAGTTCCACGGCTTAACCGACAAGGAAGAAAGATACAGAAGAAGGTATGTCGACCTGATCATGAACGAAGACGCCCGCAAGACCGCGTTCATGCGTCCGGCCATCCTGCGCAGCATCCGTAACTTCATGGACGGCCAGGGCTTTACCGAAGTCGAAACACCGATCCTCTCCACCCTGCTTACCGGTGCGAGTGCAAGACCCTTTGTCACCCACCACAATACCCAGGATCTTGACATGTACCTGCGCATCGCCCTGGAACTGCCGTTAAAGAGGCTGCTCGTCGGCGGCATGGAAGCTGTCTATGAAATCGGCCGCGTCTTCCGCAACGAAGGCATGGACCTCAACCACAATCCGGAATTCACCCTGATGGAAGCCTATCTTGCCTACTCCAATCTCGAAGGCATGATGGACCTGACCGAAGCAATGTATACAAATGTTGCCAGGGAAGTTGCCGGCAAGACGATCTTCAATTATAACGGATACACGATCAACCTCGAAAGCCCCTGGGCAAGAGTAAGCATGACCGAGGCCATCAAGGAAAAGACCGGCATTGACTTCCGGGCCATCGACA
>JAFWCP010000575.1 GCA_017536845.1 Solobacterium sp.
ATGGCATCTGGGTTTTGTGGATTCGGATGGTTTCACCGGGCAATACGCCATGTTCCAGATCACGGATATCCAGCAGAACGTCTACTCCAGTCAGCCAGTCCCTCTGGAAAACCTGCTGCTGGCCATGGATATTTCAGATGCTGCGGGAAAACCTGATAAGAAACAGGCGCAGGAAATCCTGGCATCCCTTGGCATTGAAGGCACAAAGGCAGAAAGAAAGACCTCCCTTCTTTCCGGCGGTGAAAAGCAGAGGACGGCCATTGCCCGCTCCCTTGCATCCAATGCGAAGATCATTATCGCCGATGAGCCGAACGGCAACCTGGATGCAGGGACTGCCCTGGAAGCTGCCGAAATCCTGCAGTCAGCTGCCCATGACAAAGGCCGATGCGTCATCATGGTCACCCACAATGAAAAGCTCGCGGAAATGGCGGATGTCAGGTACCATATCAATCAGGAAACACATACAATCGACCGGATACAGGAATTTCAAAAAAACGGCACTGCAGATTCATTGCCGTTTTCTGAATAAAGAACTGATTCCTTGATGCGCCCGGTTTGTGCACTACGCTTCCTCTATCACGCAGTAATGCTTTTTAAATTCCGGATCAGATGCATCAACAATGTTATAACTGATACCGACCAGCAGGATGTTGCCTTTATAATTGCCAAGTCGTTGGGGATAATTCTTTTCCTTTATCTGATGAATGGCACTTGCCGGATCATCCAGATACTTCAATTCAAGCACAACAGCAGGCAGTCCGGGATTCTTACCACCGGGTATCATGATAAAATCTGCATAACCTTTACCGCTTGCCATCTGTGGTATGATTGTGTAATACTGAAAAGCCTTGATGAATGCAAATAATACTGCAGAAGATAAAGCTGTTTCACTGTTATACGCCAAAGGATCCGAAGTTAACGCATGCGCATCCTCAACCGCTTTTGCAATCACATCAGCATCTCTGTTCCATAAAGCTTTTATGACTTTTTCACCGTTCTGTATGATCGTCAGGTATTGAGAACCGTAAGCCGGACTCGTATCCACGATTTTTCTGATTTCCTGGAAAACCTCCTGATTTGGAATAAAAACTTCCATATTACGCGGATCAAATGTCAGATATCCAAGATGAACCATCATGGTAAAGACATCATCCCTGTTTTGAAATGAATACATATCATTTGCGTATTGATCCGGGTTAATCTGAATTCTTCCTTTTTCCAAAAGGATTTCAACTGCTTCCTGCAAACCGGTCAGCCTTGCTTCAAGCGGAAGCCTCAAGGCCTGGTCTCCTCCCGTTTTTGACCAGTAACTGCGGTAATCTCGATTTTCCAGACACTGCATCACCGATTCCGGGTTGTAAATACGAATGGTTTCAAACACCGTCCGTACTTTTTTTCTCCGTTTTCATTCCCGGAAATGATTTCGGTCTGCTTCTTTGTCATTTCATATCCATCATACCAGGTTCTCATGAAATCGTAGTCTATCTGTTCAGCGGCACACAAAGCTTTGACTTCAGAATCTGTAAAACCCGTATACTCTGCAAAATCAGATGTATCCAGCATGGAGATTTCTTTGCACATATTGAAAAGAGAATTATCACCATACTTTTTAATTGGGAGAATCCCTGTCAGATAGGCCAAAGCCAGATAGCTCTGATCCTTCAATAATGCGTCCAGGAAAGAAATATATACCGCATAACCGGTTTCATCCTTTGCATGAAACCGAAGCGGAGCGTCCCATTCGTCCAGAACAAGGACAAACCTGACAGAATACATCTGATATACATCCGTCAATACCTCAAAAATCCGTTCCTCTTCCGCCACAACAGCATCAGGGTACTGCTTCAATATATCCTGAATCATCATTTTTTCCAGATGCCTGACGGCATCGGAAACCGTTCTTCCTTATAAAACCTTGAGCATGTTAATGCTGAAAACACGGAATTGATTCAGGTATCTATGAAACTCTTCAGGATTTTTACTTATTGAAAGACCATGAAACAGATCTTCACTGTTCACCGAGCAATCATAGTATGCACACAGCATACTGGCGGCAGTACTCTTTCCAAAACGTCTTGGTCTCGATACGACAACATAGTATTCATTGGAATCTATCATTCTGTTCAGAAGTGCTATCATACCTGTTTTGTCAACATATTTTCTTGTTTTGGACGTGACAATTCTGCTGAAGGATTGCATTCCAGGATTCAGATATACCATACTGTCCTTCTTGCTCATATGTATTATTTCACTTCATTGACCAATGATTTCTATCTGCTTTTCCATTCCCAATTGGCAGTCATTCCGGCTGTCGTAAGAAAAAGTATAATGAAGTTTTCACTCTTGATTCAGACAGGATTATTCCTCAATAGCATTGATGCTGCGAAGGGTGGCAAGGATTGCCTTTACATCCTCGGCAATCGTGTCACGCGGCGCGTCATACTTTTTGCACATGGCATCAATGATGTCTTCTTCCGTTGTTTCCTTTTTCAGACGGTCCACGATGAATGCCGCTGTAGGGTTGCTGCGGACAATGCCGCTGAATGACTTCGCGCCTACCGGTACCAGGAACTGTGTTTCATCAATTGTCTGCGTGATAAAATCAGATTTCAGTTTCATACTTCCTCCATATTTTTACGTTACAAGGTTAAACTAAGTTAACCAGTTAGTCAAGCAAGGCTGAAAGCTCTGCAATGTGCATTTCCATGAACATCGATATTCTGTCTTTCCTTTCATCATCTCGCCAGCATGTAAAAAGCACGATTTCAAAAACCACACCGCAGTTTAGTCTGCGGTGTGTGGTTCTTTATTCAGCCTTTTTTGCCGTCAGTACAAACTCAGCGCTGTGGGCCCCCAGCACCTGCATCCGGCCAAGACGAAACTGGTTGGCATTGACATCCAGGTCAAACCAGAACTCCTGAAGCCCATACTCAGCCAGCAGCTTCAGATCCCAGAACGGCCGGTCTGCCTTGGCAATATAGAGGGATCTGGCAATGTCATTCCTCTCCCGCAGCATTTCCAGGCTTGTCGCCGGAAAGGCATACTGCGTATTGGGATGCATGACCGCTTTCTCGGTTAATCCTGCTTCATCCATCCGATCAAAACCTGCAGAGTAGTTGGCATCGGCGTTCATCAGGATGCCGCCCTTTGCCATCACCCGTGCCATTTCCTGATAGGCCTTTGCCGGATCCGGCAGGGTCCAGGTGACATTGCGGGTGAAGATAAAATCAAAGCTCTCATCTTCAAAACTGAGGTTCTGCGCATCCGTCTGCAGGAAGGTGATATCCTGATACCCGGTTTTTCCGCATTTTTACGGGCATTGGCAAGCATGTCTTCAGAATAGTCAATCGCCGTCACCTGAGCGCCAAGGTCATGCAGGAGGAAAGCAAAGAAGCCTGCCCCGGTGCCAAGATCCAGCACTTCCAAATGTTCTTTTTCAGGAAGATGGGCCCTGATCAGGTCTGACCACAGTTTTCTTTTTACGCCCAGCATGTCGGTATAACGGGCATCGCCAAATTCATCGGCACGCTTTGACCAGTACGTATTGATACGTTCCTGCATATCCATATGCATATACCTCCTAAAACTCGTAATCTGTTTTCTGGACCGCTTCCAGCGGCAGCACCATCGGTGTTCCTGTGCGGCTGCTGGTATGGACGTGTACCTTGACGCCATAGGCATCCTCAATCGTCTCTTCCGTGATCACCTCGTTGGGAGCACCGTCTTTCAGCACCGTGCCGTCTCTTAACAGGATCAGCCGGTCGGCATACCTTGCCGCAAGGTTGAGATCATGCAGCGTTAACAGCGTAGCCGTATTCTTCTGCTTTGTATAGCTTCTGACCAGTTCCAGAACCTGCAGTTCATTGACCAGGTCCAGGTTGGCTGTCGGTTCATCCATGACAAGGACATGGGGGTCCTTGACCAGTGTCTGGGCCACATCCACCATCCTCCTCTGCCCTCCGGATAAGGCATGGAAAGGCCTTTGGATATACGGTTCCATCTTGACCATGCGGATCATGGCATACGCCTTGTCGATATCATTGTCCTGAACCCTGATGTTCAATGTGCCCAGCCTTCCCAGCAATACGACATCCAGAACGGTGAGATTGGAAAGCAGGGCGTTTTCCTGGGTCATGTAGCCGACCTGCCGGTGCATTTCATCATGGCGCATATCCTTCCTGTTCACGCCGTCAATCCAGACATTCCCTTCTCCTCTGTATATCCCAAGCATGGTTTTCAGCAATGTGGATTTGCCCACTCCGTTGGCCCCGATGATTGCTGCCACGCAGCCGTCCGGCACCTCAAAAGAGATGTCATGAATGACCGGGGAAGGTGCTTTGGAAAAGGTATAGCATATGTCCTTGACCCTGATGCTCATACCTGCATCCTCCTGTTGCTGCGGAAAACAAGTGAGAAGAAGAACGGTACGCCGATGATCGAGGTCACAATGCCGACCGGGAATACCGAACCGGGCTGGATGACCTTCGAGATCACCGAAGCGCATGATAAAATGGCAGCCCCGCACAGGGCGGATACCGGGAAGTAATAGCGCTGGTCTTCGCCGGCAATCATCCTTGCCACATGCGGCCCGGCCAGGCCGATAAAGCCGATGGAGCCGGTAAAGCATACAGCTGCCGCTGCCATGAAGGAGATCAGGAAGAACGCCTTGATTTTCAGACGGGAAACATTGACGCCAAGGATGACTGCCTTCTCATCGCCCATCGTCAACGCCGTATACTTCCACGCGTCCGCAAAGATCAGCGGTGCACACAGAAAAGTGACACCCACCGTGATCAGCAGCTTCATGCCGTCAGTCCTCTGCAAAGAGCCGAAGGCCCAGAAGACAATGCTCTGGTTCTGATCCTCTGATGCCCCATATTGCAGCAGGGCCTGCAGGGCCTGGAACAGGAACAGGCAGGCAATGCCGGACAACACCAGCGAGCCGGAATTGAGATGCTTCCTTCCCATGAAGTAAATCATGAAGCATATCAGCATCGCAAAAGCGAAGGCAAATCCTGATACCGCCAGGGAACCAAGGCCCAGGACGATGGCCAGGGAAGCCCCAAAACCCGCCGCCGTGCCGACGCCTAAGGTATAGGGGCTGGCCAGGGGATTGTGCAGGATCGTCTGCATCACCGCCCCGGACAGTCCCAGGGCAAAGCCGACTGCCAGCGCCATCAGGGAAATCGGCAGACGCATCCTGATGACGATGACATACACCGCCGGTGCCGCCTGCGAGGGGTGAATAAGGCAGGCAATGACATCATGGGCGGAAATACGGTACGCCGGGGAAGCGGCTGCCGTCATGAGATCCGTCACACAGGCCAGCACGCAGACAATCACGAGGATGAGAATGATCCAGCGTTTTTTCCGGTGCAGCCTGGCATAGATCTGACGTCCTGTATTGTTTTCCTTCATTCTTTCAGCGTCCATACACCGTTGAGATCCACCGGCATGAACCGTCTGAAGAATTCGGCAAGGTTGGCTTCGGGATCAAGATCCGCAAACAGTTCCGGCTGGATCTGCCTGGCCAGGAACTGGGCGCCGGCAAAGTCGAAGATATGCCGGCTCAGGTCATGGTAGAGCGCACCCATACGGTGGTTCTTGACGGCCGAAAGATCCGCCCAGCCTTCACGGTTTTCGTAAGCCTTGAGGTTTTCCCGGGCAATGGCTTCATCAGCCCCATAGCCTAAGACGACATTGTCATTGACATCCTCACGGGGGCTGCAGGTGAAGATGATCACTTCCGGGTCGGCGGAGATCACCTGTTCCGGCGCAATGTCCACGGAAGCACCTTCCATGCCTGCCGCAATGTTTGTCCCGCCGCACGTCCGGATCAGGGCACCCCACATCTGTTCGGACCAGGTGTTGCCGAACTGGCCCGGACCCATGGAGAATTCCATATATACACGCGGCCTGTCTTCATCTTTGAGGTCCGCCAGACGGTCGGTCACAACGGCCATCTGTTCATTGTAGAAAGAAATGATTTCCTCAGCCCTGTCTTCCCTGCCCAGGATCTTTCCCAGCAGGCGGATGCTTTCGGCATGCTTTTCCAGGGTCTGGGCATGGAAGTCAAAGAAGACGCACTCAATGCCGGCTGCTTTCAGGTTGTCAAAGGCCGGTTCCAGGGCGTTGTAGTTGGCGCCGATTGCGGATGCCAGTACGACATCCGGCTGCAGGGAGATGATGGCTTCAGCACTGATATCGCCGTTGTAGCCCACATCCGGCAGGTCCGCAAGCGCCGGATAGACGGCTGTAAAGGCATCATAGGCATCCTGCCTTCTGCCCTGCCAGTACTTGTGGCTCCAGCCGGCAAGCCTGTCCATGCCGTCTTC
>JAFWCP010000576.1 GCA_017536845.1 Solobacterium sp.
GTCAGTTTTACTGTCATCTGATTTCCTCCGTTTTACACAAAGGACATTGTAATACCTGCAGACGTGGCAATCAACCTGATTCTGTTTCTGTCATTTTCCGGTGGCTTTGCGATTCAGCCTTTCGATTTCCGCCTCTGTTTCCCGTATGACCGTCTCTTCGGCGAAGCCCCATTCCTCTTTCAGCAGGTCAAGGACACGGCCCTGGGTATCGGCGGCTTTGCGGTATTCGCCCTTGATTTCATAAATCATGGCAATGCCTTGCAGGGCATCGGTATAGCGGGGTTTGTTTTCGGCATCTGCCGCAAAGGAAGCCTCATAATACTCTATGGCTTTGTCATATTCCCCTTTGCGGGCATAGTACTGTGCCGCTTCAAACAGCATATCCTTCTGGTCGGAATACTCTTCCAGTGCCTTTGCCATGATGGCATCGGCCTTTGCTTCATCATATTCCGCCAAGGCAATGGCCGCTTCATACACCGGCACCATGAGCGGTTTATGGGCGGGCAGCTTTGCATAGGCCTTCAGGTATTCCGCAGCCTCTTCTGTCCGGTGGTCGGCAATCAGGTTGTCGATCAGGTAATAATACGGCAGCGGTGTCTTCGGTTCTTTGTCATCATGGGCAATCACTTCCTTGAAGAAGTCGATGACCCTGCCATGGCTGGCAATGTTCCAGTCCCATGCCACAGAGCCTTCTGCCTTCTGCAGCAGCCACTGGCAGTCTTTCTTTTCCGGTTTCAGCAGGATTGCCTTTCTGGCATACCTGCTGATCTTTGTGCATAATGCTTCCAGACGATGGTGGTACAGATGGGCCAGCAGGCTGAGCGGCCTGGTATCCCCTTCATTGTCCCGGATCTGTTCCTTGAGGAATTCTTCATATTCCCGGAAGATGTCGCTGTCGATTTCATCCTGCACTTCCATCCGGTTTTCGATCCGTCTGTACTTCTGTTCTGCCGTCAGGTCAAACAGGTCGTCGATCGAGATGCCAAACACTTCTGCCAGTAACGGCAGCAGCGTGATATCCGGCATGGCGGCGTTGTTTTCCCACTTTGAGACAGCCTGCGGGCTTAAACCGAGCTGTTCTGATAACTGTTCCTGCGTCATGGAATGCTTATAACGCAGCTGTCTGATTCTGCTTCCAAAATCCATCTTTCCTACCTCCTGCCGCGCTTTGCGGCTTACGGTGATCATGTTAGCATGCCGTCTGCAAAAGGTATATGACGCGTCTTTCCTGCCGGTACAACCATTGGTAGAAAAAGCCTCATGCTGCAAAGGCACAAGGCTTTATGATCGTTCCCGGCTGCCTGCAAACGCCAGGAGATCTTCGCGTTTTCACAATGCTCTTTGATAAAGCGCTCGACAAAGTCAAAGTCAGCGTCCTCGGCATAGACCTGGTTATGGCCCAGCAGCTGGTTGACATAGATGACATGGCGGCGCCGTACAGCTTTGACCTTGCGGACATCTGCAAATACAGAGACCGATACATTCCTGGCTGCCGTCAGCATGCCCGTACCGGCCATGCCGATGCGGCCGGTTGAGCGGCCGACGGCCGCCGCCAGCCAGCCGATGGCCTGTGCCTTTTCAAAGTCCTTATCCATCTGCCGGATCTCGATGCCTTTTTCATCCATGGTGAGCAGCACCTGGCAGGACCATCCAAAGACAGCTGCAACGACCAGATA
>JAFWCP010000577.1 GCA_017536845.1 Solobacterium sp.
CACAATCATCTATGCACATTGGGCCGAATCCCCCCTCATCTTCGGTGCTTACTTTGAAACAGAAAAAGAACTGGAAGACTGGACAATCGTCGACAGCGACGGCGATGGTTATAACTGGGAATGGTACGTAGATTCTCAGTACGCTTATGAAGGCAGCGGATCCATGAAATCTTCATCCTGGATATCCGGCGTCGGTGCGCTCTCACCCGATAACTGGCTGGTATCTCCTGCTATTACACTGCCGGATTCTGCCATCACCCTTTCCTTCTATGAATATGGCAGCTCAATTTACCCTGAGACATTCGCCGTCTTTGTGGCTCCGGCTACAGCAGCTGCCGATGAGCTCTCCTATGATGGTTCCTGGGAACAGGTCTCCGATGATTTCACCAGCAGCGGTGAGTATGTCAACCACATTGTTGATCTGAGCATGTTTGCCGGAACAGAAGTATACATCGCAATCCGTCATTACAACTGCTACGACGGTATGTCTATGTATATCGACCAGTTCGAAGTCGCCAAGGGCATCAAAGTCACATTAGATGCCAATGGCGGTACAGTTGAAACTGATTCCGTTGTACCGAACTCTGGAGGAAAACTGGAAAGTATTCCTGTTGCTACATGGGATGAATATGTCTTCTTAGGCTGGTTCACAGAACCGAAAGGCGGCGAACAGATCACAACTGAAACCATCTTCACCGAAGATACAACCATCTATGCACATTGGGGAAAGGGCGGCACTGTCGTTCTCGGCACTTACTTCGAATCTGAAGATGAAATTGGTGACTGGGCCATCATCGACAACGACGGCGACGGCTATAACTGGGAATGGATGAATGAGGAAGAAAATGCTCCATATGCTTATGAGGGCCAAGGCTTCATGGCTTCCGCTTCCTATATTAATGACCTTGGTGCGCTCAATCCTGACAACTGGCTGATTTCCCCGGTTGCCGAACTGCCGCAGGGTTCCAGCAGAGTAAGCTTCTGGGCTGCTGGTCAGGATCCTTCCTGGGCAGCGGAAGTATTTGCGATCTATGCTGCTCCTGCAGACAAAGATATCAGTGAAATTGCTTTCCCGGATGACTGGACAAAGATCAGTGAAGACTTCAAAGCTTCCGGCTCCTATAACAATTTCTCTGCAGATCTGACAGATTTTGCAGGTCAGAGTGTATATGTTGCGATCCGCCATTATAACATCACTGACATGTTCAGACTGAACGTCGATGCCTTCGTCATTCAATCAATGTTGTATGCACACGATATCATCATCGATGAAGAAATCGAAGGCGGCTCTGTCTCTGCAGATCTCGAAGAGGCTTATTGCGAAGACCTCGTTACACTGAGTTACGAAGAACAGCCCGGTTACACATTTGAATCCTGGAATGTTACAGACGCGGAAGGCAATCCGATCGAAGTTGCAGATGACAACACCTTCGTCATGCCGGATTCCGATGTCACCGTATCTGCAGTCTTCACAGGCGGTGCTACAGAACCTACGTTCTATGCCACATCCCTGCTGTTATCCGGCCAGATCGGCGTCGTCTTCTACTACGACCTGCCGCAGACCGATGTGCTCGCTTATGACAGTGTTGACTTCACAGTCACAATGCCCAACAGCAAGACTGAAACAAGCAGCTGGGCATTCAGTGATGCAAGAGAAAACGACGGCCTGTATGGTTTTGTCTGCTATGTCAATTCCATCCAGATGGCGGATGATATTACCGCGGTTCTCAACTATACTGAAAACGGTGAAGAAAAGACTCTTACAGTTGTTTCTTCCGTCAAGGAGTATATTGAAAACTCTGAAAAACTGGAAGAAGGAGAGCTGACCAATGCCCAGATTCTTACCCATGCGGTTGCTGACTTCGGGCATTATGCACAGGTATACCTCTCCGATGCACGCGGCTGGACCATCGGTACAGACTATGCCGATATGGACATATTCTATACAAAAGACTTCAATGCTGAAGTGGTCAGAATTGCTGTTGATGACCTCATGCCGGTGATCGAAAAAGGAGAGAATGAGCTGGCATCCATCAGCTACTCCCTTGGTCTGGATTCCTCGACCACACTTTATATCTATGCCAATACACCATCCGACTACACCGGCAGCATCTCCGCAACATGCGATGGTGTGGAACTGGAAGCTGAAAAGGTCGGCAAGAGCTTCAGATTCGCGATTCCTGATATCAAGGCATCCCATCTGGCAGACATGTATGACGTCATTATTAAGAGTGACAATGAAAGAGCAGCTGTTTCACTTGCTGCGCTGTCCTATGTCGGCTCAGTGATTGACGCCCAGTTAGGCGATAAAGCAAATGATGCAGTCTCTGCATTCTATTATTACTATGCGGCATCCCTGCCGTACAGAATGAATCCCAGAAACTGATCATTCGGAAACAATAAACATCTGCGGGCAGAAGGTTCTTCCTTCTGCCCGTTTTCTTCTATCCCTTCAGCATCTTTACATGAGGAATACCGTCAATATCAAACACATCCGAAACGACCTGAAAGCCACTTCTTTCATAAAAGGGAATGGCATATGTCTGTGCTTCCAGATAGATCTGATCCGCATGAAACATTTCCTCTGCCGCCTTGATACCGGCCTGCAGGACGGATGTTCCCAGCCCGCCTCTTCTTTTCCTTGCAATCACCCGGCCGATGGAAACATATTCACTTTCCACGCCTCTGTCCATAACTCTGAGATATGCCTGAACGCCTTCTTCATCCTCCAGCCAGACATGCACGGCTTCCTGGTCCCGGTAATCCAGTTCCTCATACGGACAGTTCTGTTCAACCACAAAAACATTGACCCGCAAGGCAAGGATGTCATACAGCTGCTGCAATGTCAGCTCCTGAAATCTTCTGCATACAATTTTCATGGACAGATTCCTCCTGTTACGGTATTCCATGTTACCATATTGTTTAACAAGGAGGTGTATATGACATCCATCACATTGAAAAAATGGCCCGCTTATGACAGAACCTCGCTGCAGGACCTGTATGCCAATACCGATCAAAGCAAATGCATCAACGAACTGCCGGTCCCCTTGCCCTATGACAATACAACCAGGTATCTGACGGCCATGGAAACCGGCCGCAACAACGGCAGGGTGTTCCACTGCTATGCCATATACCTTCATGACAGCATCATCGGCAAGATTGAACTGACTTCCTATGACCCGGAAAATGCGGAGATGGACCTGATCATCCGGAAGGAACACACCGGCAAAGGCTATGGTTCACAGGCCTTTGACTGCCTTGTCTCCCTTGCCCGCCAGGAAAACATCTGCCGAAGGATCTATGCCTACGTCAACGTGGAAAACGATGCCATGATTGCCATGCTGGAAAACAGAGGTTTTGTCAAAGGCAGGCCGTTCCACGCGGATGTCAACGCCGAATACAACGGTGTAACATTCATACGCCGCAAACTCGGCCAGGAGTATATCAAGGATATTTCCACCCATCTCAACTGATATTGAAATGTTGCGGTGGCCAATTCTGGTATAAAAACCATGCAGGCAAGATGTTGCAATCCGCGTAGATACTGACACCTGTATCATCCGGAAAGGGTTACATGCATGGTCAATACACTGCCTGCCGGTGTTAAGTCATTTGAATACCTGCGGAAAGACATATACGTTTATGCGGATCAAACAGAATATCCTGATTCACTGATTCATACCGGCGGAAAGAACTGTTCCAGCCGCAAGAGAAGCAGGCTGAACCAAAGACGCTTTGATTCTGAGAAACGGATGCTGAAAGAATGGAAAGCCGTCTGCCTGCATTGATCACATTTCTGCTGAATGGCCAAAGGAAAAACGGGCTTGATGAAGCCCGTTTTTCCTGTCTGGATAGAGTTTATTCAGGAGTTTTCTGTGATTTTCTGCGGATCAGACAGGCGCCGCCCAGCATCAGCAGGCCAAGGATGACATCTGCCGCAATCATCCACTTCTGCCATAACGGCATGACGCTGACAACCGAAGCTGTGGAAGAGATTCCGTTCATCGCCAGGCTTCTGGAAACGCCATACAGGATATGACGGGAAGCTTCACGCAGCTGCGATACGACTGTCGCATTTGTCTGGTAATTCTCAATTGCCCAGTTGTCGGCACCGGTATTCAGCCAGAGGTCAATGCCGCCTTCCAGGCCGCCTCTTACCGCCAGACCCGGGAAGGCCTGCGGATAAGATGCCTGGTCGGTAATGATGAAGCCGTCGAAGCCCCATTCATCTCTGACAATTCCCTTCATCAGGCCGGTGTGGTTGCCGCTCCACAGCAAGCCGACACGGTTCATGGATGCCATGATTGCCAGGGTATTTGTATCATCACCCTGATCTGCGATACCTGCTTCAAATGCCTTGAGGTATACTTCACGGATGGACTGTTCATTGGCAAAGGTATTGATCGTCATACGGTTGGTTTCCTGATCGTTGAGGGCAAAGTGCTTGGCATAGGTGATGACGCCTTTGCTTCTGGCCCCGCGGATGGTTGCCGCACCGCAGATGCCGGAGAAGTAACCGTCTTCGGAATAGTATTCGAAGTTGCGGCCGGAGAAAGCCGTACGATGGATGTTCATCGCCGGTGCATACCAGCCGGCAAAGTTCAGTTCACCCTGGGCCAGGCAGTCTTCACCGATCATCTCGCCCATCTTTTCAAGAATCGCAACATTCCAGGTCGAGGCAAGGACCACTTCCGAAGGCCAGGCATAGGTCTTTTCCTTCAGGGCAATGCCGGTCGGGCCGGCGTTGCCGACGAAGGCCGGACCGTCTACATCAACCGTTGCCGGAGCGGAGACGGAATTGACAGTCTGTGTCTGATAGCCGCCGACTCTGACAAGGTTGTACATTTCTTCAGCAGTGAGCTGGTCCAGGAAATCCTCCCAGACTTCATCTTCCGCGTCCACGTTTTTCATTGTTGCCAGGCTCAGGCCGTTCTTACTGCCGGTGACAGGCATTTCCGCTTCCGGATCATCCTGGCCTTCGTGAATGGCCAGGGCAGCAATGATATCCGCATCAGCTGTGAAAGCATAATGTTCGGGATACGTACCTTCCCAGTCATTCCTGCTCAGGTAGACAAACGAATCATCATAGGCAAGCATGTCCGCATCATCGAACAGGTTGCTGATAGATGCGCCGGTATAGACAGATTCGGAATAATCCTTTTCATCCAGTTCGAACTTCTTTGTATTTTCCGCATCATACTCCAGTGCTTCTTTGGCAGCCAGGATTCTCTGGATGGCATCATGGGCATTGGCCGCTGCCGCAAAGTAATAGTCACCCTCTTCCAGGATATAGGTGCCCTTGCCATATGCATCATAGGCTTTAAGGTCATCCCTGCTCACTGTGATTTTGACTGTTTCGGAAGCTCCTGGTTCCAGCATGCCGGTTTTGCCGAAACCGACCAGCTGTACGGAAGACTTCTCAACCCTGTTTTCTCTGTCATAGTCGGTATACGGTGTCTGGGCATAGATCTCTACGACTTCCTTGCCCGCCGCATCACCGGTATTTGTGACCTTGACTTCAAACCTGAATTCATCCCCGTCATGATCCGCCTTGGTCATTTCCTGTTCAAAGGTGGTATAGCTCAAGCCATAGCCGAAGGGGAACTGCACTTCTTCATCATAGTTCCATGCACCGGCATTGCCCTGGTTCAGGACAACGTCTTCATATCTGGTTTCATAGTAACGGTAACCGACATAAATGCCTTCCTGATAGACGACATACTTGTTGAAACGCTCTTCATCCGCATTGGCCATGACACTGTGGCCGAAGTTGATGACAGCCGGTGCGTTTTCAGGATGATACGCATAGGTATCAACCGTACGGCCGGAGGGATTGGTCGTCCCGTTGAGGATATCACCCAGCGCATATAAACCATCCTGGCCGGGATTGCCGATCCATACACAGGCGTCTACGCCGAACTTTTCTTCATCCAGGAAGTTCAGGTTCATCGGGTTGCCGGCATTGACAATCACGATGACATTGTCGAAATTGTCAGAGACATATTCCAGCAGTTTTTCTTCGGTATAGGTCAGTTCAAGGTAGGAACGGCCGACATCCTCGGGGGAATCCAGCCCGTTGGAATGATATGCTGCAGACCACGCTGAAGCAGGGACATCCATATCTGCCAGATAGCTCTCATCATACACAACCGGAACATCCGAACTCTCCGAACCCGAGCGGGCAAAGGTAACGATGGCCGTATCGCTGAAGGAGTTCTTTTCCTTGTCCGTCAGAAGGTCAGGATCTGCTTCATGGATGACATAACGGCCGTTGCCGGCAATGTCCGCAACATCCATCTGAATATCCTTGGCAGCACCTTCGGTATAGAACTTCCACATTGCATCATTGACCTTGAAGCCGGCTGCTTCCAGCGCTGTCTTCAACGTCGGAACAGTGCTTGTATCCACGGCGCCGGAACCGCCGCCGCCATACAGGATGCTGGCTGAGCTGACGCCGAACAATGTGACTTCGGTTCCGGAAGCCATCGGCAGTGCCTTTGCTTCATTCTTCAGCAGGACAAAACCTTCCCCTGCCGCCGCCCGTCCGGCTTCCGCGTCAGCGGCCAGACGGTCAGCTTCAGTTGTATAGGATCTCTTGAAATACTCGGTGTCTTCATTGCCGCCGCTGTCGACAACTTTGTAAGTCGTATGTCCAAGATATGTCGAAATGATCGGTGAATACTTCAGGGCATACATGTTTCCCACAATCAGCGCAATTGCCAGAACGCCGATCAGTACCAGGGAAATGAGTGATGTTGATTTCTTCATGGGTTTCATCTTTTACTCCTCCTCTTTTTTCTTCATCTGCAGTGTACAGAAAGCAGAAGGGGGAAGTAAACGAAATGGCATAAACTGCATATATCTGGCAAAAAATGCAAAACCGGCATCATGCCGGTCATATTACAGGAATTGTTACCTGAAGGGTGAACATCCCGTCGGAAGCATCAATGCACATGGCACCATGGTATTTGTCGGCAATGCTGCGGATGCTTCTGAGGCCGATGCCATGCATCATGCGGTCTGCCTTGGTGGTTTCCGGCAGCCCGTCCTGCATCTGCAGCGAGCCGTCAAAGCAATTTGTCACCTGGATGGAAAAGAAGGAATGGTTCCTTTTCAGGCTCACCGTCACCAGCCGTTTTTCCTTTTCTTCATAGTGCTCCACATATTCGATGGCATTGTCCAGCGCATTGCCAAGCAGGATATACAGGTCACTGATCGAACGAAAGCCAAGGTCGGTATCATCCGCACTGCAGGAAAAGCGGATGCCGCGGCTGCGGCAAAGGATGCTTTTTTCGGTCAGGATCGTATTCAGCACTTCATTCTTGGTATGGACAAGTTCATCAAACTGTTCCAGGACCTTCGTTTCATGGCGGATGTAATCCTGCTGTTCTTCCGGTGACATGACTGCCAGGGCCTGCAGGACATGCTTCATGTCATGGCTGCTCTTGCGGATCTGTTCCATAACTTCCTTCGTAAATGTATAATGCGCTTCACTTTCATGCAGCAGCCGTTCCATGACAGCTGTATCCCTTAAGGAACACATCATCCTGATGGTAATGTACTCCACCAGCAGAATGGCAATGCAGAAAATCCCATCCATGGCAGCCCCGGCATAATTCAGCAGCGGCCCCGAGCGGAAAACATGCTGGCCGGTAAAGGAACAGACGATCAGCTGGATCAGCACAATCGTCAGGGCGATGATCACCGGCAGATTGTCAGGGATCCGCAGGCCGTCATAACGCTGCAGCCAGGGAGAAAAGATCCTGTACAGCAGGTAATACAGCAGGAAACAGTTGAACACCGTAAGCAGGAAATAGATCAGAAACTGCTCACTCAGCTGCGGCAGAAGGCCAAGATACAGGATTTCATGCACAAAGACATAGACTAGATGCATGGCCGCATAGCCGCAGGTACCGATGTACAGGGCATCACTCCAGGTCAGGGAAAAGCTGTATTTCATATAGGCGATGGTCAGCAGTTCCAGAAAGGAATACCAGGCGATATGGATGGCCGACCGGCCTAAAAGCGATTGTTCTATGGCGATTGTCCTGATCGGGAAATATCCCATGGCAACCAGGGAAAACGCTGCCATTTCCACCAGGACCAGCAACAGGGATTTCTCCTTTTTCTTCAGCATCGGATACAGGAACACAGCCTGGGCAATGATCAGCTCCCACACATAGCGCAGTTCTTCAAATACGGCAGTCGGCGTCATATCTGCATTCCTCCAAGATAGCGGGTAAAGTCAGTGAAGAAGGAATTCC
>JAFWCP010000578.1 GCA_017536845.1 Solobacterium sp.
CGGATTTGTCAGCTTTACAGACCTCGTAGAAGTGCTTGGTATAACTGGTGATACGAACTCTGAGGAAAATGAGGACGAAAGTGGGTCGGGAATTGCAGAAAATGCTGAGGAAAATGCCGCTAACGAAGAGGCAGAAGAGAATGGTATTAATTCTGATACGAATACGATGTTGACACTCGGAAATGTGGAAGTCAGCGAGGCGACGAGAAAATTCGTTGCGGATGTGGCTTCTGTGGAATTTAGCAATCCTGAGCTTGTGGATGTCAGCAAGGTTGATGCCGATACCACGGTTGGTCAGATTAAAGAGAGCCGTGGGTTGGAATGCCAGTACAGCGCGGAGCTGACGGAAGCGCAGATCGCGGAGATAAATGCGCAGACGGTGGAGGCCGGAGACTGGGCTTTGATCAGCGTACAGCCGTTTACGAGCGAAGAGACCCTGACGGTCACCATGAAGGATGGTGAGACCTTCACGATTCGAGTTACGGATGCGCAGATCAGGAAGACTGTGATCGATGCCAAAGGCGATACATGGGAGATTACTGTCACTTATGGTGAGAATTCGCAGATTCCGGACGGGGCGGAATTGAAGGTAGAAGAGATCCTTCCGGAAGATAGTGCGTACGAGACATATCTGCAGGATGCACTTTCAACAGCCGGCATCGGTTCGCAGGCAGATTATGCGCGTTTCTTCGATATCAGTATCTGGTATAACAGAGAGCAAGTCGAGCCTGCTGATTCCGTATCGGTCAGCATAAAACTGGCAGATGCACCGGCAGGTTCAGAGGAGAGCCTTAAGGTGGTGCATTTCGAAGAATCCGGTCTTCAGGTCATGGATCTGGAAAAAACCGTGGAAGACGAGACCGGAATGACCGAAATGCAGTTTACCACGGAAAGCTTCTCGGTATATGGCGTGATCGTGGAGCCAGGACCTACCGGAATAAACGACCTAGATGGCAGAACGTTTACTATCAGCAGAGAAGGACGTTACCTTCTGGCTTCTACAGGCGATATAGGTAACCAAGGAGACGGCGCCACAGGATTCCAGAAAGGCAGTCAGTCAGACGCACCTGTATGGAAACTTGAGCAGGTTAATGGTTCAACATATTATATTTCAACCGTTATAGATGGCCAGACGAAGTATATGAATCTGACTGAACATGTTAATAACCGCGCAAACGCTTCTTTGTCAGATACACCGCAGGTATTCACGGTTGATGCCGTAAATGGAGGAGGGTACAGACTGTCTGCGGTCATCAACGGCAAGCGATATTATTTGGATGAGCACAACGGTACAGGTGGAAATGGCTTTGCTGGATATGCAGGACAAAGCAATAACGGTATCTTCACTTTTAATTTCACTTCGCCAGTTCTTGAGAACAACAATGACTACATGGTCCTGGTTAAACAAACAGCCGACGATGGGGAAACAGACTGGTACATCGTCCTGAACGACGGCAAACTTGCTCCGGTGGAATATGATGAAACCGCAAACAAGGTAAAAGTGGATAACCCGATGCTCTGGTACTATACCGGGGACCATATTTATCACCATTCAAAGGAAGTGGGCTTCAAGGGCAACAATCTTCCCTCAGATTACTATTACAAGTATATCGATCCGTCAAATGCGTCCGGTTTGAATGAGGATAACGCAGGCAATACAACACAACGGCAGGGAGATGGTCCCTATATAGTACAGAACGGGCGTCAGCTTTGGAATGGTACATCACTGACTTATACAAACCATCAGATTAAGAGCGGAAACTCTAATTACTATATCGGAGTGAATGAGGACACAACAGAAATTGTGGGAGGCGTATCTCAGGGAGCTGCTGCGGAAATCTATCTGGCAAAAGTAACGGCGGTTCCGGAATCTTCCAATAAGAACCATACGGTCAATCACATCGATATCTCCATTCAGGGCGGCGCATCTCTGGATGTCCCCCTGGCCTATGGTGACTACTATTATACGGATCATAATGGCGTCAGGCAGACTCTGACGGTAAGTGCGGATAACAATGTTACATTGCATCTGAAAGTTGATCAGGTTGACATTGAGCCCAAGGATATGAAAAACTCGGAGATCACGGCATATTCGGAAAAGAGCGGCGTTCTGAATGACGCGTTCTTTGTTTCGGGGTATTCCGGGAACAAAGAGAATTCCGTCAGTACTGCCCAGGTCCGAATTGAGGGTTCCTTCAAGGTCGCGGACTTGGATCCTTATGATAATCTATGGATGCGTGGTGATGATGAACAAGGTTTATCAGATCAGCAGCTGCAGGACAGACTGGATAACCGGATCTATTACACCGTGACGGTAAAAAAGGACGTGACCTTTGACTGGCTGTATACATACACAGACGATCAGGGGCATGAACATACCGTGCAGCTGTATGATTTTGATAATAATAAGGGGAGCACAACCAGCCTGATCAACCTGTCAAAGAGTTTTGATTATTGGGACGGCATAGATTCCCCCCATTGGAATGGTATCGAGAATGCTTATACTAACTGGGGGGGGACTTTGACTTGGGAAGGTAGAAATAACCCATACACAGGGAACGAATGCCCCCCCATTATCGAGATAGATCCGAAAACTCATGTTCAGCAGTGGCAGAAAGGCCATATCGTTTTCAATACTGCCGGCGATACCGGCAGCGGCATGGACTTCAAGCTGGAGGCCCAAGCAGTGGGTGATAATAATCCCGCCATTGAGATCACCAAAACACTTTTAACGGATACCGGTGAAGTGCTGACTCCGAAATCCCCGGTAACAAATACGTTCGTAGTCTATCAGAAACGGAATGCTTCCCAGTCAGATTATGACAGCGTGATCGATGTGGGGATTGGTGAGGGCGAGGTGCCGGCACCTGACGGATTATATAACGGCTATTCCGGCATCCATGCCAAGACGGTCACAGTCGGTGATTCCGGCGAAGGTCTGGTCTATGATTATGACGTGAAGGCCGGCATGACCTATATCAGAGAAGACGAGAATTCTATCCATCATGAGATCGTCGATAAGGATGGAAAACGGTGGAAGTATGTCAGAACTTATGTAGAAACAGAGTATGCATGGCGTACCGACGGTGACGAAGATAAGATTCATCATGCGGACGGCCTGATCAGTATTCCCGAGGTTGTGGGACCATATAACAATAATCTGACTAATGGTTTCCTTCCGTTCTTCGTCTACAATGTATATGAACGTGCAGACGATACGGTAACCTTGCCTGTGACCAAAACCTGGGATGATTTTGCTGAAAACGATTATAAGTGGCAGGCAACGTTCAAGCTTCAATACATGGAGCGTAAAATCAGCGGTGATGCGGAGAGCGACGCAGTCACGGCATGGACAGACTATGCTCCCGAGAAAACAGTTACCCTCGTGAAGGAAGCCGGGGTGAACCAGTGGACTGTATCCGGATCCTTTGGCGATCTGCCAAAGCACAGAGAAGAAGACGGCAATGTTTACGAACGCCAGTATTCCGCGGATGAAGTCTCGTTCACTGTCTGGAAAATGATAAGCGGTTCACTGCAAATGCTCTATAGCTATGATGGCACAAATTATACCTTCGGCGAAGGCGCGGATGAGTCGATCTATAAACCGTTCTACGACCACGACGCAAACGAGAACTGGGACGGTGACTGGCATCTGCAGATCAGCAACGAAGTGGGCCAGAAGATAGAACCGAGGTACATTGACATTGGTCTGCAGAAAACATGGAGTCCTGCTGTGCCACAGGATGCGGCTGCAAAATTCATTCTGAAGCGTTATAAGCAGACCGAATACATTGACTATCAGAGTGTAAAGGATAATCCGGACATCCTTGTTCAGCTGCAGGATTCTCAGGGAAATGTCCTGAGCCATGTTTACACGAAATCCGGGTTGCCGATGTATATTGATGCGACCTTTGCGCCCGGAAAAACAGGAACATTCTCCTTTGAGTACGGCGGCCACACATATACAGTATTGAATCAGACGGTGTCTGAAAGCAGTGTGGCACTCAGAAGCGACCCGATTACGGTCACCGGCAATTCCGGCGATACCGTTGTCGTCACGATGACTGCAGGAGACCTGGAGAATCTGGTGGAAGGGACCGCATATAATCTGCGGATCACGGATCGTCATCTGAACAATGATCTGACTCTTGACAGTGAGGTCCGGGAAGTGACATTCCCAATAGAAGGCAAGACAGGTGCGGAAGCCTGGCAGTATACTTTCGAAGATCTGCCGGTCGAAGAAGGTGTATGGAATTCAGCCGGCGACTACGCGAATATGACGATCTACAGCTATTACCTAGAAGAAGATCCTGATGGAACTACGGGAGGTTATGTACCGGAAATAAAAGACTCCGCCGGGAATGTGATCTCGTCCACTAATCGTATTTATAACAGCGACACGATCACGGTAACAAATCTGGAGGAGCCGAGCATCACTGTGACAGTGAGAAAGGTTGCAAAGGCTGATGTTAATAATGCATCTGCTGCAACACTTCCTGGAGTGACATTTAAGTTGGTGAAGTATACAAGTTCATCATATCTGCAAATTGACAGCTCTTTTGAAGCTGTAACAATTGCTGATAATGATAATACTATATCAGGTGTATTTACGTTTAACGGACTGAAAGAAGGATATTATCAACTGGAAGAAACCGTTTGCCCGGAAGGATATGTTAGAACAACGAGCAACCCGAGATTCAGAGTAACAACAGAAAGTGGGGAAACGGTTGCAAGGCTGGTAAATGACAATGGAACAGATATTGATTCAAATGCTTCTGAAATGGTTGTGGTTGAAAACGCAGAAAGTAACCATATTGTAACAGTCGGAAATGAACCCGGCGCAGCCCTTCCTTACACCGGCGGCCCCGGCACACGGCTCTTCACAATCCTCGGCAGTATCCTGATCCTTGGAGCGGGAGTACTGCTGTGGAGGAGACGGAGATTGATTTAGCACAAGGTTAACAGAGAAGTCAGTCACTTTGGTGGCTGGCTTTTCAGCAGAAAGGATTATGTATGAACGAAAAGGAAATTCAGGAAAGAATCCGGGCAGGACGCGATTTCATGCGTCCGGCCGTCTGGGATGAAGACTATATGACCGATCAGGAGATGAAGAAACCCCAGCCTCCGCTTGTCAAAGAGACAGCAGGCAGGGAAATCATCAGCCTGCCGCGGAATCTGGAGGATCTGCCTTTAGAAGGAAATTTCCTGCAGATTGTCAACCGAAGGCAGAGCCATCGGGTATATACACAGGACTTCATGACGTTGCTGCAATTGTCTTTCCTGCTGTGGACAACCCAGGGAATCAAGGAAATCCGTGGGAAAAGATATGCCACACTGCGGACTGTACCGTGCGGCGGGGCAAGGCATGAGTTTGAAACCTACCTGTTCATCCGCCGTGTTGAGGGGGTAAAGCCCGGGTATTACCAGTATCTGCCGATGACCCACCAGCTGGCCTTGCTGGAGGAAGAAGAAAACGGGGAAGCGTTTATTACAGAATCCCTGGAAGGGCAGGAATGGGCTGCCAAAGCCTCTGTCATCTTTTACTGGTCCGTTGTCCCGTATCGGGCGGAATGGCGTTATGGCATGTACGCGCATCGGGTTGCCCTGATTGATGCCGGCTATATTTCCCAGAACCTGTATCTGGCCTGTACGGCCCTTGGCCTTGGCGGCTGCGCTGTCGGTTCACTGGACGAGAAACTCTGCAACAAAGCCTTCGGACTGGATGGCAGCGAGGAATTCATGATTCTGGCCCATCCGGTGGGATCTGTATCTGAAGCAGACCTCCAGGCAGAAAAGGATTTTTACGCTTTTCTCAAGGAGCAGGACCTCTGATGGCAGATAAGAAGGCGGCCCGATGAATCTCAGACGATATATCGGTGAGAAAGCCTTCTACCGTCAGACGGCCGCAATTGCCGTACCGCTGGCCCTGCAGAGCGCCTTGATGAGCTGCCAGTCGATGATTGATACCCTGATGGTATCCTGGATCGGCAAGGTCTCTGCGGTCGGCACAGCAGCCCAGATTGATACATTGGCCGGCATGATTTCCTACGGCTGCATCGGCGGTGTATCGATCTTTGCGTCACAGTTCTATGGCGCCGGGGATGAAAAGAACCTGAAACGATGCACCGGGCTAGGCCTTTGTCTGGCCTTAAGCAATGCCATGGTCTGGTTCCTTTCAGCAACGCTGTTCGGCAGCAGGATCCTTGCTTTCTACATGCAGGATCCCCAGGTGGTTGCGGATGGCCTGCTGTATCTGAATATCTCCCGCTTTACGCTGCTTGTATCAGCCTGTTCCTTCATCATTTCCAGCATGTTCCGCTCCACCGGCAAACCCGGCATTGCCTTGCGGATTTCAATCCTGACAACCATATGCAATGTTTCCCTGAACTATCTGCTGATCTTCGGGGCAGGGCCGTTTCCTGCCCTTGGCATACGGGGTGCGGCCCTGGCAACCTTGCTGGCGCAGACGATTGCCTGCTTGTCCCTGGTCGGCTATGCCGTCTACAGCCATCAGCCTTTCATCGGATCATTCTCGGAAATGTTCGGCTTTACATTCGGTTTCATAAAGCCGGTGCTGGCAAGGATCATGCCGTTAATCGTCAATGAAACCATCTTCGGTTTCGGCCAGACCCTGTTCATCAAGGCGTTTGGATATCTTGGCAAGGCACAGATGGATGTGTATTATGTCGGCAACCAGATCTTCAGCCTGATGACCTTTATCATTTACGGCTATGGCAATGCCGTGCAGATCCTGCTTGGCCAAAGGCTCGGCCAGGGCAGGATTGAACAGGCAAGAAAGGAATGCGACAGCCATATCGGGCTGGCCTTTGTGTTATCCGGCATCCTGGTAGTCTTCCTGGTGCTTTTTGCCCGGCCCCTTGTCATGCTGTTTGCCTTGCCTGATGCTGCGGTGCAGGCGACAGCGGTGGCCATTGTCAAGGTCTTTGCCGTCAAGGCATCCATGCGCCTGTACAACTTCATGATCTTCTGCATCCTGCGCTCGGGCGGGGATGCCAGGATCATCCAGTTTCTGGATTCGGGCATTGAATGGCTGGTCGGCCTGCCGTGCGCCTTCTTATGCGTCAAGGGGCTTGGCCTGACAAGCATTGTCACCGTCCTGCTCATCGCCCAGAGCGAGCAGCTGGTCCGGCTGGTCCTGGGCATGCGGCGGGTGAAGACGTACCGCTGGGCAAAAGATCTGACCGCGGAAGTGTAATCAAAAATGCGTCATTTCGAGAGAAACGCGAAAATCCTGTATAATGACTGCAGAAAAGAGAGGAAAGCAAGAATGAAGATTGCATTGATCAATGAAAACTCCCAGGCTGCCAAAAACAGCATCATCTTCGCCGCCCTGAAGAAAGTGGCGGATGAAAAAGGATATGAAGTCGTAAACTACGGCATGTACAGTGCCCAGGACGAAGCCCAGCTGACCTATGTGCAGAACGGCATTCTGGCGGCGGTGCTGCTCAACAGCGGCGCGGCGGATTTTGTCGTCACCGGCTGCGGCACCGGCGAAGGCGCCATGCTGGCGCTGAACTCCTTCCCGGGCGTGATCTGCGGACATGTGGAAAACCCGTTAGACGCCTATACCTTTGCCCAGATCAACGACGGCAACGCGATTTCCATCCCGTTTGCGCTTGGCTTTGGCTGGGGCGGGGAACTGAACCTGCAGTACATCTTTGAAAAGCTGTTCAGCGAACCCTTCGGCGGCGGCTATCCGAAAGAGCGCGTCGTACCGGAACAGAGGAACAAGAAGATCCTTGACGGTGTAAGGGCAGCTGCCTTCCGGCCGCTGAAGGACATCCTGTGTGACCTTGACCCGGAGCTTGTCAAAGGCGCATTTGCCGGTGAGCACTTCGCGGAATACTTCTTCCGTGACTGCAAGGACGAAGAACTGGCAGACCTTGTCAGAAAGCTGCGTTAACAGTCAGAACTGTACCTCCGCATTGCCAGGGCTGGCCCTGAACCATCAACGCCTGAAAACGAAACCATCACATGAAACCAGCCGCCTCCTTCGAAATGGAATGCGGCTGGTTTTTCAAGATGCGGCAAAGGTCATGCCTGCATGCCGTGGGCAGGATTACGGAATGCAGGCACGGCTGGTGTTACATGCCCTTTGCAGAGGATGACCCTTCCGTCATAGAACGACTGCGGAACAGCATGCTGGACACTTTCTTCCGCAATCTCGCGGGGCAGGCGGTACCGTCTCATGCACAGACGGACGATGGCTTCATGCATGTATTCAAACATGCCGAAGGAGACTTCGACAGGCACAGAGGTTTCCTTTGCCAGATCCAGCAGAAAGCTTTTGACATAGCTTTTCGCATAGCCCTGCGCAAAACCTTCTGCTCTGACGGCGTCGATGACGTTACAGGAGGTCTCTTTCTGAAACATTACAGGCATACCTTTGGCCGGCTGAAACCGGATGGGGAATGATTGTCAATCCAACTGCGTACGGTGTCTTCCTGCAGATGCAGGTACATGGCGACGCGGCGGGCCGTCCAGCCATTCTGATGCAGCTTTTCAGCAATTTCTTTCTCCTCTTTGAGAGGGGCGTCGGGAATATTTCTGATGATATTCACCGGGATGTCTGGCAGTGAGTGTCTTAACATGATATTCCTCCTTCTGAATTCACCTTCATTATCACACCGGCAGAAAGATGTTCAAGATCATTGTGGATGATATGGTATGATAGCCTGCATAAGAAGGATTTACGTGAAGGAACAACGAAAAGCGCAGGGGAAAATCGAGTGGTCTGTGAATCACCAGCTCACGAAAAGAGGATATCTTACGGCAGAAAATGAGCAGAACCGGCGGGCCGGGCGGATTCCGTATCGGGAAAGGGCCATCCACTCGTCAGCGATGGCCAGCGGCTGCCATCCCGGCTTTACGGTCTGTAAGCACAAGTCCATTCACCTGCGCTTTTCCAAAAGCACCGATGCCGCTGTGGAAAAAGCATACAGCACACATTATGTCAATATGGCATGAAAGGAAGCAAAAACCAATGGATAAGATTCTGAACCGTCTGCATGAAATGCAGGATACTGAATACCGCGATTTCCAGTGTGCCCTGATTCCGGAAAGGGATAAAAAGGAATTCATCGGCATCCGGACACCGCAGCTGCGCTTATATGCAAAAGAACTGATGAAGACTGACAGAGAACGCGCCGAAGCTTTTCTGAATGAGCTTCCGCATGCATACTTTGATGAAGACCAGCTGCATGCCTTCCTGATCTGCCGGATGAAGGATTTTGAACAGTGCGTCAGGGAAACAGAACATTTTCTGCCGTATGTGGACAACTGGGCCACCTGCGACCAGCTGACCCCGGCTGTCTTTGCAAAAAACAAGGCGGCGCTGCTGCCGTATATCGAACGATGGCTGGCCGATGCCCATCCGTATACGGTGCGCTTTGGGGCGGGGATGCTGATGAGGCATTATCTGGATGATGATTTTGATGAAAGGTATCCGGCTTTGGTCTCAGCAATCAGAAGGGATGAGTATTATGTGAACATGATGGTCGCCTGGTACTTTGCCACTGCCCTTGCCAAACAGTACGATGCCGTCATCGGCTATCTGGAACAGGAAAAGCTGCCGCTGTGGACGCATAACAAGACGATCCGGAAGGCCATTGAAAGCAGACGGATAGACGACGAGAAAAAGCAGTATTTACGCTCTTTGAAGCGCTGAAAGAGTAAAACGGGAGGATCCTGAGGTCCTCCCGTCTGTCTTACTTTCCCTGTGCCTTCTGCCAGGCCAGCCGGCATTCTTCGATGATCTTCATGGCTTCCTTCTTGCCGTGATAGCCGCCGGTTTCCACCTTGATGCCCTGCAGCACCTTGTAATTCTGGAAGAAGTTTTCGATTTCCTCCAGTTCAAACTGCGGCAGGTCTTTCAGTTCCTGGACGTTGTCATACCGCGGGTCGCAGGCAACGACGGAGATCAGCTTGTAGTCCAGCTGGCCGTCATCCACCATGGACAGATACCCCAGCACCCGGGCCGGCACAAGGCAGCCGGGGAAGGTGGGGTCTTTGGTAATGACAAGGATGTCCAGCGGGTCGCCGTCCGGTGCCAGGGTATTCTCCACGATGCCGTATTCGGTCGGATAGATCATGGCGGAATACAGCACCCGGTCCAGCCGGATCCTTCCGGTGGTATGGTCCACCTCATACTTATTGCGGGAATTCAGCGGGATTTCAATCAGCGCTTCAAGGA
>JAFWCP010000051.1 GCA_017536845.1 Solobacterium sp.
ACCATGGTATTCTCTTCCACCCGTTTCTTCAGTTCTTCATCCGGGGTTGCGGTTAAATAGACGGTATGGCCCTTGCAGGAAGAAACGGCAATGCCATGCAGCACCGGGTCCCCCCGGAACGGAAAGGCATCCGGCTCATCCAGGATCAGCAGGTCAAAGGCCTGGTAATAACGGTAGAGCTGATGGGTCGTACACAATATCAGGTCGCCATCCGTGACCGTTGTAAACCCGCCGCAGACGGCAATGACCTTTGCCCTGGGGAAATACTGTGCCAGCCTGTCCCTTAGTTCCAGCACGACCTGCCTTCTCGGCACGGCAAAGCATACCTTCTTCCCCTTTTTCAGCATCTGGGCAATGCTTAAGACGACCAGTTCGGTTTTCCCTGCCCCACAGACGCAGTGCAGCAGGACATCAGTTGTTTCAGCCAGCGATGCGCATCGGGCGGCAATCTGCGCCTGCTCTTTCGTCAGGGGGTATTTCAGCATGTATTCGCTGCTTTCTTCTGCGGCGGCAGAAAGAGTCACGGGCTGTGCTTCTTCCGCCAGCATGGCCCGGCCAAAGCCGATGCAGCGCCGGCAGTACCAGCCTCTGGAGCCCTTGTAAAACCATTCAGCATCGGTATTCAGACATCTTGGACATTTCATTGCGATTCACCTCCACTTTCTATATAGTCGGAAATGATCGGAAACGACGAAAAAAACAGCTGCCTTTTTCTCAGCAGCTGCAGAAATGGTTGATCAGAGTACGGTGCCGTTGGATTCGCAGACCTTCTTGTACCAGAAGAAGGAATCCTTCCTGCTTCTGGAGAAGTCGCCGGTGCCGTCGTCGTGTCTGTTGACATAGACGAAGCCGTATCTCTTGGCATACTCGCCGGTGCTGGCGGAAACCAGGTCAATCGGGCCCCAGGTCGTGTAGCCGATTAACGGTGCGCCGTCATCAATGGCATTGCCCATTTCTTCGATGTGGGCTTTGAAGTAGTCAATGCGGTACTGGTCATGGACGGAGCCGTCTTCTTCTACCTTGTCGAAAGCGCCGAAGCCGTTTTCAACGACCATTAACGGTGTATCAGGATATCTGCTGGCCAGCTTGTTCAGCGTCCATCTTAAGCCGATCGGGTCAATCTGCCAGCCCCAGTCGGAAGCCTTCAGATACGGGTTCTTGGCGCCTAAGGACATGTTGCCGGCCGAGGTTGCGGCATTGGGATCCACGGTGACGCAGTTGGACATGTAGTAAGAGAATGTATACATATCCACGACGCCTTCTTTAAGAATCTCGGCATCGCCTTCCTTGATGAAGGAAGGATCAATGCCATGCTTCTTCCAGTAGGCATAGATGTAGCACGGATAGGCACCTCTGACCTGGACATCGCCGCAGAAGTCGTTCTTGAGGCTGTCTTCGGCCTGGCACTGCAGTTCGTCAATCGGGTTGGGGGTTAACGGATACAGGGTGATATGGCAGATCATGTTGCCGATCATGAAATCAGGGTTGATCTCATGCCCCAGTTTGACAGCCAGAGCGCTGGCGACAAATTCATGATGGAGGGCCTGGAACTTCTTCTGCGGGTCATCCTTGAGGTCTCTCAGCTTGATGGGCTGGGTGGATTCGATATCTTCCTTTTCCATTAAGCCCAAGGAGTAGAGATTGCTCATGCCGTTCTGCATGGACATCAACGGGGTGTTGATCTCGTTGAAGGTCAGCCAGTACTTTACCTTGTCCTTGTACCTTGTAAAGATTGTTCTGCAGTACTTCACAAACAGGTCGATGGTTTCTCTCTGGTAGAAGCCCTGATACTTCACGACGATGTTCCAGGGGATCTCGTAATGGCAGATCGTAACCAGCGGTTCGATACTGTACTTCTTACACTCGTCAAAGACGCTGTCATAGAAGGCAAGGCCCGCTTCATTGGGTTCTTCATCATCACCATTGGGATAGATACGTCCCCAGTTGATGGAAAGGCGGAAGACATTCCAGCCCATTTCCGCAAACAGGGCGATATCTTCCTTATAATGATGATAGAAGTCAATCGCTTCGTGAGAAGGATAGAACGCGTTCGGGTCGGTCACGGGCAGAAAGGTACGCGGCGTATTGACATCACCGCCCAGCAGCATATCGGGAACGGAAAGTCCCTTGCCGTCTTCAAGATACGCACCTTCACACTGGTTGGCAGCTACCGCGCCGCCCCATAAAAATCCTTTGGGAAAGCTCATAATTATTATTCCTCCATAAATCTGTGACTATTTTACCATGAATGATGGATTTCTGTGGAGAAGATTATCTTTTTCTTCTTTCCAATACCCCGGTATTCTCATTGAAGTGGTACTTCACCCCGTCAATCACCTTGACGCCTTTGACCATTTCACCGGTGATCAGGTCATAGTAATACGTATTGCCTTCCTGTTCTGGATACAGATCCGCAAACTTTCCTTCAATCGTCAGCCAGCCTTTGATCATCTTGCCGGAATGGTCATAGCGTACCCATTTGCCCTGGGTGTTCTTTCCGGATTCCAGGTCACTCTGATAGATATAAGGCATCCAGACTTCCTTGTCACTTGCCTTCGCCCCGTCAAAGATGCAGTCCAGCCAGTACCAGCCCTCGCTTTCCGGGTCATAGATTTCCCGGCCCCGCTCCGTGCCGTAGACAGTATCCGTGATGTTCTTCACATCACCGGGCATCGCCTGGCGGCGGCCGTTTTCATACCAGTACTGCCTGCTGCCATACGTGCAGAAGCCAAAGACACGGCAGGCGGCAGGAAGAACTCTGACATCAAGAACTCTTTTCCCGTCTGCCTTGATGGCGGTTTTCCCTTCCCCAACCGCTGTGACCAGGCCGTCTTCATCCACTTCAGCAACTTTTTCATCTTCACTGAGATATTCTTCCGCTTCCTCCAGCTGCCAGGTGTCCCCGGGTTCCAGCGTAACTGACTGGCAGGAAGCACCTCCCTGGACAGGGGCAGGAATGGTGACATGGCAGACTGCGGTATACCCTTTCAAAGAAGCGATGACATCCGCTTTCCCAGAGCCGACCGGGCTGAGCCAGCCGGTGGAATCAACTGTGACAACATCCTCATCCGTGCTTTCCCAGACAATCTTCCCTGACAGGTTTGTAACGACATGCAGGCCGAACTTTTCCCATAGATGCAGTGTTGTCTCTTCTTCGGCCATTGCAAAGACCGGCGCTTCCACCGTAACATGAATTGATGTCATGTACATGTCAAGATACGCATAGACAGTGGTACTGCCTTCATGAATGCCGGTGATGACGCCGTTGTCATCCACGGTGACAGTTTCTTCGTCATCACTTTGCCAGATGATCTGCCCTTCAAGACTCGTTTCAATTTCCAGCTGCCGGCTGTCACCTTCGGCAACCGTGGCTTCTTCTTCGCTGAAGACAAACAGCGGGCTTGCGACAGTCACATGGAATACGGCCGTATATTCCCCCAGGGCTGCGGTCACAACGGTTTCCCCTTCCCACAGGGCAGTGACATACCCTGTTTCATCCACCCTGGCAATCTTTTCATCTTCACTTGTCCAGAGGATGTCGCCGGCAAGGTTTGTGTTCACAGCCAGTTGTTCACCTTCCCCGACGGTAAGGTTGATTTCCTCTGTTTCTGCTTCAAACAGCACCTTTTCCACGATCACTCTGAAGGATGCTTCTCTGCCGTCAAGGGATGCAGTGATCCACGTTTCTCCTTCTGCAAGCGCTGTGACCAGTCCGGTTTCATCCACAATGGCAACGGTTTCATCTTCGCTGCGCCAGACGATGCCGTCTTCTATACCGGTCAGCACTTCCAGACGTCTGCTTTCCCCGGCGGCAAGATGGATTTCATCCACGTCCAATTCAAAAGGGGAAGGCTCCTTTGCCGTAAACTGAAAGACGTCAATGCCTTCCTCAGTCCCAAAAGCAAACAGCCCGTCTTCCGTCAGGGTCAGGCTTGCCCCGTTTTCGAAATAGATGGTGTATCCGTCCGGTTTCGGAATCAGGCGAAATGGTGTTGGTTTTTCTTCAAAAACGATGCCGTTAGACTGTGTTGCCAGATACAGGCCGCTTTCCGCTTCCAGAAATTCATAAAAACCATTCCCAAGATAATGCAGGAAACCGCTCAGAACAACCTCGCCTTCAGCTGAAATCTCATATTCCCCATCGGCCAGCGGCGCTTCTTCTTCCGGCGTTTCTTCTGCCGGCGGTTCCGGCACAGTGAAATACACCGGTTCGGAAACAACATTCCCACCATGAACCTGCGCCTCATACTTTCCCGGCGCCAGCTTTGTTTCATACGAAGTCCCATTGACGGCAATCTCCATCAGCTGCGGCCCCTCCAGATTGAGCGTATACTCCCGCACACCGCTCAGCACCGTCCACTGAAAGGAAGTCATACCATCCTCTGCTGTGTCCACCGTCAGTTCCAGGACTTCCGGTTCGCTTTCTTCTTCGATATCCTTAAAGTGAATATACTCCCCCAGGGAAGCATCGATTTCCCGCTCATGCCATTGATATGTAAAACCGTAATTGTATTCTTCAATGACAACCGTGTGGTCTCTGACTTCCCGGACCCAGGCGACATGCTTTGCATTGAAGAGCTTGATAATTGCCCCGACGGCGGGCTGGTCATCCACCCGGTAGCCATGCTTTCGGGCGTTTTCCGCCCAGTCTTTCGCATCGCCGAGATGCAGTTCATAGTTGCTGATGCGGTAATGGTTTCGGGTATCCATACACCAGGCCGCAAAAGACGTACAGTTGCCGCAGTTGAAGCCATATGCATCGATCTTGTCCGGATTCCCGCGCCACTCTTCCGGATAATCATCTCCGGTCTGATATGCCTGCACCGGTGTACACAATAAAAAGCCCGTAAAAACAGCCAGAAGCGTTTTTACGAGCCGCCTGAAGAAAGAATTTCCCATAACGCTGATCCCCCTTGGTGATGTCCGTAGTTTAGCAGACGTCACCTTATTCAGCAATCATCATTTTTACGGCATTTGTTCATATTCTGAACATATCTGTGTTTTCCGTTTCATTTTGTTTCTTGCCACCGGAAAGAACGGGCTATAAAATGAGAGCCATGAACAGCGATTGCAGAAAACAGATCATCGAAGCCGGAAGGAAGCTTCTGCACTCCGGCCTGACCATTGAAACCTGGGGCAACATTTCCATAAGGGATGGGGACAGGATCTGCATCACCCCCTCCGGCATGGATTATGAAACCATGGATGAAAACGACCTTGTCATGCTTGACCTGAACGGCAATGTCATCGACGGAAAAAGAAAGCCAAGCATTGAAGCCGGCCTGCATGTGATGATATACCGCAATCGGCCTGACGTTTCTGCCATCCTGCACACCCATCCGGTTTCTTCCATGGTCTTTGCCGTCCTTCACGAAGATATCCCGGTCATCTCCGACGAAATGGCCCAGGCATTGGGAGGGGCTGTCCGCTGTGCCGCCTACGCCCTGCCCGGGTCAGAAGAACTTGCCGCCAATGCGGCAAAGGCACTCGGAAGCAGCCAGGCCTGCCTGCTGGCAAACCACGGCGCCGTGCTGGCCGGGAGGACTTTGAAGGAATGCTTTAAAAACGCGGCTGTGCTGGAAGCTTCTTCAGAGGTTTATTACAAAGCCCGCACAATCGGGAAACCGGCTGAAATCACCGAAGAGAATGTCCGCTGGATGCGGGACTTCGCCCTGCATAAATACGGACAATAGGAGGAACCATGTCCATTCACAACATCACCCACGCGGAAAACATCCGCCTGGAAAACGACGGCCTGGTCATCATCAACCAGACCAGG
>JAFWCP010000579.1 GCA_017536845.1 Solobacterium sp.
AGATCATCGGCTTTGACGGCCTGTACGATTTCTTTTCCGAAGAACGCATGGTTTCGACGATTATCCAGGATGTGGAAGGGATCGCCCGCACCACCGTCGAGGTCCTTTTTGACATCAGCAACGGCCGCAGGCCTTCGCTTGTCTGCCTGCCGGTCACCTACGGGAAAGGGCCGACCACCCGCGACTGAAACAGCAGCCCTTCAAAAGGAAGGCAGCAGACGAAATGCGCACCATGAACCAGCCGTACCGCTTTTGCTTTCCGCAAAGACTTTCTGAATCCTGACAGCCGGCTGAAAAGCCGGTTTTCATCCGGAAGAACCCTGCCGCAGAATATCAGCACAGAACCGATAACATGTATGGACAATCCTGTATCTTCCCTTCGGAATATCAGATAATCCGACTGATACATTTCTGTTTTGTACATTTACAATCAGATGCAACAATTTATAATCACGTTGGACTCGGATGTCTGCAACTGGCATTCCGGCTAAAAGGAGACATTCATGAACAGGAAAAACAACGTTCGGTTTCAGGAGACTGACCGCAGGATCAAGGAATATGTGCTGGCTGCGTTAAGCAGGCAGGAAAACGATCAGCTGACTGTTCTGGGCATCTGCAATGCCCTGCATCTGAACCGCTCGACCTTCTACATTCACTTCCGTGATATTGACGAGGTGATCAAGGCGGTAACAGCCGAAATCAACAACGGTCTCAGCGAGATCGTGATGCAGGCACAGGATGCCGGTCTTACCGAGGAAGAGGCAATCCGCCGCGCCCTGAACTATATCCATGACAACCGGACGTTCTATCTGTATTACTTCCGCTGCTGCCCTTTCGAAACCATCTTTGCCAATCTCAGGATGGTCTGCGAAATCGCTTTTGTCCGCGGCGCTAACCTGAACAGCCATGAAGCATATGTCATGGACTTCCTGACAGCCGGCTTCCTTTCCGTCATCAGCTCCTGGCTGCTGAACGGATGCCGTGAGCGGATTGAGGATATGACGGATCTGATCCGTTCCCTGATCCCGGCTGAAATCATTCTGAAACGGAAAAAGATGCACCGCCCCCTCCAGTGAAGGATGCCGGTGCATCTTTTCTTCTGCTTATCTCATCAGCGGGAACGGCTTAACGCCTTCAACCGCCTTCTTCGGGCAGATCCTGACTTCATCATTGTCGAGATCGATCAGGACATACTTCATGTTGCCCATGCCGATTTCGTGCATGTAGGTCAGCTGGCGGTAACCGTGCCTGGTTTCAATTCTCTGCACCAGATCATGGTGGTCCTTTTCGCACATCGCATAGACCAGGTCCACGCAGGCGGTATCGATGGCGCAGATGTCCGTGGATGCCAGGATGCCGACATTGGGGGTGACAACCGGCTGGGCCGCAAGGCCTTCACAGTCGCAGGATACCGACATGTTGCGCATGACGTTGACATAGGTGATATGGCGGCCGAAGAAATCCACCGTTGCCTTGGAGGATTCGGTGATCTTCTCCATCAGTTCTTCTTCCACGACGCCCCAGTCATTGCCGTTTTTCGCATGGATCCAGGCCTTGCCGATGCGGCCGTCCGCACAGCCGATGCCGATGTTCTTGTTGGAGCCGCCGAAGCCGCCCATGGCGTGGCCCTTGAAATGGGTCAGCACGAACAGGGAATCATAGTCGATCATGGTCTTGCCATGGCTCATTTCCGTAAACCACTTGCCGCCTTTGACCGGCAGGGTTACGGTGCCTTCCGCATCCATGATATCCACCGGGCAGAACGTCCAGCCGTTGACCTTGAGTGTTTCCAGATGCTGCTCTGTCGTATAGCGGTCGCCTTCATAGAAGGTATTTGTCTCGACAATCGTCGCATCCTTCAGGGACGCCTCCTGTTCCATGACCTGCTTTACCCAGGCGCTCGGGATGATGTTGGGGCCGTTCTTCTCGCCGGTGTGCAGCTTGATGGCCGTTTTGCCGCAGATGCCGGCATTGACCTTTTCGTATGCCTTCATGATGCCTGCGGGCGAGATGTCTCTGGTGAAATAGACAATGGACTCATTGCCTGTTCTTTCCTCATAGGGAATGTACCTTGTTGTCATTCTTGACTCCTTTCCTTTGCCGGTTCTTCTGAACCTCAGTTGCTTATATTATACATCATGAAGATGAAGCTGTGTTTTTTATATATCAGGCATGCAGAAAGAAAGCGAAACAGAGCTCTGTGCATGGTAAAATACTGGAAAGGAGGAGCTATGACAGACAATCAGAATTACAAAGAATACAAGGACTGGATTTTCAAGACATCCGCCTATCAGATGGCCCTTTCCCTCATCAGCATCGACAAGCTGACCGTTGCCCCATCGGGCGGAAACAGCTACCGGGATGAAAGAACCGCCTTCCTGGCCGGCGAACTGTTTGCCATGGAAACCGACCCGCACATCATCGAAGTGCTGAAAGCCCTGAAGGATGACCCCGCCATCAGCGATGACGACCGCAAGGCCGTCAGCC
>JAFWCP010000580.1 GCA_017536845.1 Solobacterium sp.
CACCTTCCCATCCCTGATATCCTGCCGTATCCTTTCGTCAGAGTGGTGGTTCAGGAAAAACCTCACTGCCCCGGATGGGTAATACAAGGGATAGAGACAGCTTATCGTTGTCACGGTGATATCCTTTACTGTCTGAAAGTCTTTTTCTTCAGCGCTTCTGATTTTCATGGTCTTCCTCGTATACAGGCTTTTTCCTGCCTGCTTTCATGATACGCCATCCTTGCCATTTATTCACGGCAGATTCTCCGTTCATATGATGTGGAAAACGGCGGTTAAATGCCCGGAAACTTTCTTTACGAAACCGGCAGAAAAACAGCACCGCATCAGGAGAATGTCATTTCCGTACCATCCGGAAATATCCGCTTTCCCTGCAGCTGTGCCGTCGATCTTTTTGTGTGTATTACAGTCCTTTGCCAAGCTTATATGCCTGTTCAGGATAGCGGCTGTGTTCCGTCATGGATGGCGTGCCGCAGCCATAACCAAGAACCATGCCTTTGTCTTCCAGATTGATGTAGCGGACAAGGGTTTTATAGTGTGCGCTTATAGCATCAAATGTCCAGTCGTCCGCATTCCAGGCAACGGTGAGCAATGCCGATTTGAGATGCCTGCGGTTCAGGCTGCTGTTGAACGCACAGAAGCGGTCAACAATGATTTTGAGCTGGGCACTCATGCCGTAGTAATAAAGGGGCGTGGCAAATACCACCATGTCGGATGACAGAAGCGACTTCCTGATCTTTTCCATGTCATCTTTCTGCACACATGGTCCTTCATAGCCGCAATGGATGCATCCAATGCAGGGATGGACCGAGGCATGGGCAGCATCAATGACTTCGCATGTATGCCCTGCTTCCTGAGCGCCTCTGACAAATGCGTCAACCAGGATATTCGTCGATCCCTTTCTGTTCGGGCTTCCCATCAGAATCGTAATCTTCATGATTCGAACCTCTTTGTGCTTCTGTCTTTACTTCAGGCTGTCCACCCAGTTCCGGATTTCTTCTTCCGGTGTGCCTGCACCAAAGCGTTTTCCTTCTTTCCAGTCACCGGTTCCGGCAAGCTCAGCAAGGTTTCTGCCGCTGTTGCCGATGCCGCTGCTGCCGGATGTGCAGAACGGGATGACGGTAATGCCGGTAAAGTCATGGCTTTCAACAAAGGTATCCATGATCCTTGGTTCTTCACCCCACCAGATGGGATAGCCGATATAGATCGTCTGATAACCGTCAAAGGAGACCGGATCACTGCCGATTTCAGTCCGGAAGCTCTTGTCATTCTGTTCCTTTGAAGTACGGCTGCTGTCATCATGCCAGTTCAGGTCATCTTCCGTATAGGCCTGCACCGGAAGAATTTCATACATTTCGGCATCGGTCACGGCCGCGATCTTTCCGGCGATGTCTTCTGTATTGCCGGTTGCGGAGAAGTAAACAACCAGGACATCCTTGTCAGCTGTCTGGTTCTGCTCTTCGGCTGTGTTTTCTGTTTCTGTGACAGGCGGCTGTTCTTCCGTTTCGGATGCCTTAACGCCGGCTGTCTGTTTGCTGTTTTCTGTGCTTCCGCATGCGGCAAGGCTGAAGTTCAGCGCGGCTGCCGCCAAAATGGATAAGACTTTTTTCATCATACCTCCTGATTCCGCATGATTTCCTGCTTGTATCAGGCAGGCCATGCGTTGTTCGTTTCTGAATGGCTATTCCTTCTTTCCATCGCAGGCAGAGTTCCGGAACAATCCGGCCAATGGATGATGTTGCATCCTTTCAGAATACCGGATTGTTCCGATGGAGAACTTCTGCCGATTTCATATTCGGGATACAGTTCCCTGACTGTCGAAAAGAAGTTTTCCTGCTTACTGTTTTTTCATAAGCATGGCAGCCACAGGATATTTCTTCCTTCCGGCAGTTTTCCTGAAGGATTGCTCACTTCAGGCTGCTGTAGGCCTGCGCATCTACCGGTTCCAGCCATTCGGCGCTGGTATCTTCCCCGGCCACTTCAATGGCGAGATGGGAAAACCAGGAATCCGGAGTGGCCCCGTGCCAGTGCCTGACGCCGGCAGGAATGTTGACGACAGTACCCGGGGTCATTTCCACAGGATCCTTGCCCCATTCCTGGTAATATCCTCTTCCTCCCACGCATATCAGCATCTGACCGCCGCCGCTTTTCGCGTGATGGATATGCCAGTTGTTCCGACAGCCGGGTTCAAATGTAACGTTGAAGATCGGAACCTGTTCACTTGATACAGGAGCCAGGTAACTCTGGCCGACGAAGAATTCACTGTAAGGGTTCGGTTCGCCGATCGGGAAGAAAATCGTATTCTGATACTTGTCCTTTTCGGTCAGGGCAGGTTCTTCTTCGTTCCAGACTTCCTTGGCCAGGCGGAAGACAGCCCATCCCTTGGGCCAGCCGGCATACATGGTCGCATGGGTGATAATCGCGGCGATTTCTTCTTTTGTCACGCCATGGGCCTTCGCATTCTGCAGATGGTAGGCAATCGAGGAATCGGTGATACCGGAGGCCATCAGAGCCACGACTGTAATGATGCACTTGGTCTTGACATCAATCGCTTCTTCATTCCACACTTCGCCAAACAGTACGTCATCATTGAGATGGGCAAACATCGGCGCAAATTCGCCAAGCTGGTTTCTGCCGGCGGTCTGGACAATCTTTTCTTTCATATTGCTGAATCCTTTCTGAACTGTTTTCTCAGCTTCTTTCCGTCTTTTTTATGCTTTGCTTCGGGATATGCGGGCAGAACAATATGTTCCTTCCCGGCAGAGACAGGATCATTTCCCGCGAATTGCCGTTTTCATCCACCGGGATGATTTTACCCGATCGTGTCTGCTGTGTTTTACAGCACCTGTTTCAGCCAGCCGGCAATGAGTTTTTCATCAGCCCGGTTGATCTGGATACCCTTTCCCACTTCACATCACCTTTGACATTCCTGTGCAGCGCGGTATCGCTTCTGCCGACACCGCTGCCGCCGGAAGTCACAAAGGGAATGATCGTCTTGCCGGTAAAGTCATAGCTCTCCAGGAATGTTTCAATCACACGCGGCGCAATGCCCCACCAGATGGGGAAGCCGATCATCACGGTATCGTAGGAAGCCATATCCTCGACCCTGTTACGAATGGCAGGTCGGGAAGAAGGGTCCTTCATTTCCACACTGCTGCGGCTTCTTTCATTCGTCCAGTCAAGATCTGCCGCCGTGTATGCTTTTTCCGGTTCGATTTCAAAGAAATCAGAGCCGCTGATTCTGGCAATTTCCCTGCCGACGCGCCTTGTCACGCCGCTTGCCGAAAAAACTGCTGTCAGAACTTTCTTTGCCATCACTCGTCATTCCTTTCTTCAGTGGTTCATTCTGCCGCAGTCGCCGGCTTTCTCACCGGTGATAAAATACTCATAGGTCGGGAATTCAAACAATACCGGCTTGAAGACGTGATAATTGATCTTTCCCTGTTCGTTAAGAACTGATTCATCCGCATAGGTCGCCAGAATCCTGCATACAAAGTTGTCAAAGTGTTCCAGTTCATAGTTGCCGTCAACCTCGCATTCAATGGATATCTTGGCATCGTTGATGAGCGGCGCACCGTTTTCTCCCATCGTCCAGGCAAATGCTTCGGACTTGTCAGTCTTGTTGCCGGAGACTGTTCCCATTTTATCTGCTTTCGCCAGCCATGCTTCATCAACGATATTCACGGAAAGCTTCTTGTTTTCACGAATTCCCTTGTTGATGTAATGGGCCTGGACAAGAGATACCATCAGGAGGCTGTGAGCCATGGTTCCGCCATGAGCGGCCAGTGTCCAGGTAGGCTTTCCGTCAGCCATTGCTCCGATTACCATGACGGGGCAGGGATATAATGCCAGTACGGCACCGAGATTCTTTTTGTTCATTTTGCTTTTTCCTCCGTTTTCTATTTGTTATCAAGCAGTCTGATCAGACAGTTGTAAGCCAGTTCATAAATGCTATGGCAGATAAATCCCACTTTAGCCTGTTCCATGGCAGTTTGCTGTTTTTCGGTCACAGAAGTATAAGGATAGATGCCGAACATGAACGGGAAGAAGATGTAGATGACATTTTCTTTTTCCGTTTCATCCATACCCGGGCAGAAGCGGTCCAGAATCCTTCTGACATTCTGCAATGAC
>JAFWCP010000581.1 GCA_017536845.1 Solobacterium sp.
TGTACGGCGCAAAATCACCGGGATCGATCATTGAAATCTCATCAAACATATTCATGAAAGAATCATCGCCATACTTTTTGATCGGCAGAATCCCTGTCATATATACCAGCGCAAGATAATCTTTTCCTTTCAGCAGATCATTCAGCCAGCCGGCATAATACAGATGACCCGGCATATCATCAGGAAAGAGTCTCAGCGGTGCATCCCATTCGTCCAGCACAACAATAAACTGTTCTCCGGTGGCCGCAAAAATCCTGTCAAGACAGGCGGAAAGGCTGTCATTTTCCATCAGTGCCTCAGTTTTCTTCTCCAGACTGATTTCACGTAGAATGCGCTGATCAAGATCTTCGATATAATCACGAATGCATGAAAAACGGAAAGTACCCTTCGACATGTCGGCCTTGATGACATCAAACCCATTTTGATACTTCTGATATCGGTCAGAGCATTCAGATATTTTTAAGTTGCGGAACAGCGACGAATGGTCTTTCCTCCCAAACCAGGCGACAAGCATATTCGCATCAGTCGTTTTGCCGAATCGCCGCGGCCGTGAAACTGCGACATACTTTCGATCAGGATCGTTGACCCTGTCACAGATATCCTTAAGCAATTCCGTTTTGTCCACAAAAGTTTTCTTCCCGACTTTTTCACTGAAGTCAGCTGCTGAAGGATTCAGATAAACACCCATACAGTTCCTCCTCCTTGATAATGATTCATACTGCAGACAAGCTTTATAAGCTTTGTGCCTATATTATACCTGATCATAGACCGCTGCACCTGCAATTTACCGTCCTTTTTCATTCTTACTCGGAAGAATCCTTCGCAAACCACGTACCGTCATCCGCCATCCAGCGGTCTTTGCCGACGCGGTACCATGTATACCCTTCTGCCTCTATTGTCTCATAGACCGGGTACGAGCCTCCCTGCAGTGCCCTGGCCGTAATATCCGCCGTAAGCGAGGGTGCCGTACGGATGTTGACGGCATCGGGAAGGACGGTTACCCGCATGATGGCTTCTTCCTTTTCCCAGGCTGCGGTGCAGGTTTCATACGTGACCGGAATGCCATTGGCAAGGGTGGCTTTCAGATCAATGATGCCGTACAGGCCGTCGATGGCAACATACGCCCGGCCGTCATAGAGGGTGGACGCATCATCAAAAAGATACTCGGTGACCGGTTTTCCTTCTTCATTGATGTATCCCCATTTTCCATTGTATTTCACCGGGCATAACCCGTCTTCAAACCATTTGGTTTCTTCATACACGGCTTCGGTGATCTTTTTTTCATCTGCGGCTTTGATCAGCCCTTTGAGCCCGTCGCGGTAATAGCCGTAATAACCGTTAACCAGCCTTTCATCATACCCGGGATCCACTTTGGCAACGATTCTGCCGTCATACACAAGCACCTTCTCCTCTTCAAACGTCGCGCCTTCTTTCCATTGCCGGCAGATTTCATACCGCTTTACCGGCGGCTGGGGCGTAAAGGTATTGTCCATGAGGTTCAGCGTTCCGTACTGTCCGTCATGCATGACGCTGTAAACATAGAACATATCCCCTTCAAAAGGATCAATGTAGATGGTTTCACAGGGCTGCGCGGAGCGGAAGTCATCGGAAAAGATCATTCCCTTCCCCGTCATTTCACCCGTCTTTTCCGTCAGGTAGCCAAACTGAAGCTCATTGTCACCGGTCAGAAAGCGGCTGATGCCGATCTGATAAGCATCTTTCGGCTGAACAGCCAATGGATACCGTTCATTGCCATTGTAGTCATAAATACCCTGCCTTCCGTTTTCAGCCACAATAACGGCATCACCGGTCCAACTCCCGAACCAAGATGGAGAATACCCTTCCAGATTGAAGCAGGAAGCCATGACATAACGGTTTCCTTCTGCTGTGAAGGTGCTGAAATACCCGCTGGGTTCTCTGACCATGTCCAGCTGCATTGACGGCTCTTTCACCCAGATCACGGACGGGTTTTCCGCCGGCAAAGCGGATGAAGGATTGACGGAACAGCCGATCACGGCCAGTGCGACGGCAGCGGCATAGACTGCCGCCGCTGCCTTTTTCGGTCGGCGGAAAGCAAGGATATTCCTGATCCTTGACCCGATATCCGTTTCCCCGAAGGACAGGGGCGTATACAGGGTGCTGCGATGTTCGCCAAAGCTTAACAGCAGGCTTCCGTAATCCTTGCGGGCAGCCCGGCCCTGGGCAATGACCGCCTCATCACAGCTCATTTCCATATCCCGCTCCATCATACGGTATGCCAGCCATACCAGGGGATTGAACCAGTGGACCACGCAAAGGGCATACCCCGCCAGTTTGACCAGATGGTCGCCACGGCGGATGTGGTATCTTTCATGGGCCAGAATATACCGGCGGCTTTCGGCAGGCAGATCAGGCGGCAGGCAGATCACGGGGTGCAGCAGGCCGAAGACAAACGGCGAGGGAATCCCATCGCAGTAACAGAGATTTCCCTTTCTTTCACAATGGCGGACAGTCTTTGCGATCCGGCCATAGCTGATGGTGCCGGCAATCCATAAGACAGCCATCCCGCTCACCCAGAGAAGTGATCCGGCCGCATAAAGATCCACCGGCTTTTCCGATGGCGTGACCGTTGTTTCAGCCGACGGCGATGCCGATATGGGTTCTAAGGGAACTGCCGTTTCCTGGACATAGACCATCTGGGAAACCGGCACTTCCTGCAGGGTGACCGCCGCGGGTGAAACCGGGGCCAGCAGGCTGACCCTGCTGCTGAAGGACACCGGGCATGCCAGCCTGAACGCCACCGCGGCCCAGAGATAATACGCATACTTCTTCGGTGATTTCCGCAGCAGGAAACGGATGACAACAACCGCAAGGATGACCCAGGATGCCGTAATGCTGAGGTTTAAAACAAACAGAAACAGATCCTTCAACATGAGAAATCCTCCTTATTCTTCATACTCGTCAATCAGCTTCCGCAGCTCATCCGCTTCCGCCTTGCTTAAGGGACGGGTTCGCAGAAAGGCAGCCAGAAAACGGGGCAGGGAACCATGGAAGGTCTGATTGATCACATAATCACTCTGACTGGACTGCACTTCTTCCCGTCTGACGGCAGCCGTGACAACGGTATTGTTGTTTTCCGCCAGGCCTTTGTCGCACA
>JAFWCP010000582.1 GCA_017536845.1 Solobacterium sp.
AGCCAGTTCAGCAGATCCCTGCTGCGGATCCGATCAGCAGTCTCAATGGATATCTTCACGGCATATTCATTAGCATGCAGACGGACGGCGATTTCCGGGACGGACAGTCCTCTTTCATACAGCAGTTTGTAGTTGTAATAAGCCCTGAGCCGGCCGGCCAGCATCATGATCAGTGACGGATAGTCATAATTATTCGCCAGCATTTCATCCCTGGCTCTGATCACTTCCGCGAAATCACCGCGGATAAACGCATTGGACATCTGGAAGACATTGGTTTCCGGATTCAGGGATACAAGATGCTGGATGTCATTGAGATCAAGATTTTTCTGTCCGTACAAAACCATCTTGTCAATGGCGTTATGCAGCAGCAATGTGTCGGTATCCACCCGGCTGAGAAGTTCATTGCGGGCGTCTCTGCTCAGGCGCAGTTGATGCAGGGAAAGCTGTTTGTCGGTATAGTTTTCGAATTCCCATTTCTTCATTTTCTGCAGACGAATGATCTGCGCGGAATGTTTCTGCAGAAGTTTATATTCCTTGCGGCGGCTGTCTGCTTCAAAGCCGATGCAGCAGAAGATCAGCACCGATGTCGGGCTGGGTTTCTTCAGATACTGTTCGAGAATGGAGATACGCATTTCCGCATCCTTGTCTGTTTTCTTCTTGGCACTTGTTTCGGATGCCTTGGCGGCATTCAGAAAAAAAGGATTGCGGATGATCACGGCCTTGGCGCTTTCATCAAACAGTGAATAACTGTCACATTCCATGATGGCCAGATCGAAACGGAATCCTTTCTTATCAGACGCGTCAAAAACAGAAGTATGTTCCTTGTCTATTCCGTGATTGCTCAGAATATGACGCAGATTCTCTTCTACTCGATAGATATCTTTTCCGGAAAGTATGTAAACGTTCATCACGGAATCATTATAGCAATTTTCCCATGTGAGGTAACGAGCAAATTGACCATGGGCAGACACAGGATCGTTATATCCCCTTCGTCTTTCATATCCAGCCAGGGAATGTGTCTTCTTTCCAGACGGCGGATGGTTTCCGGCGAAGGATGATGGTATATGGAAAAGGCTCCGCTGGATATGATGGCAAGATCCGGTTTCAGGGCATTCAGAAACGTATCGCATGATCCACTTTCCGAACCATGGTGGCTCAGTTTCAGAATATCGCATGACAGATCACCGTATTGATGCACAATGCTTTCTTCAGTAACCTGATCCGCATCAGCCGGCAGAATGATATCAAGACCGTTGAGTCGGAAATACAGAACGATGGAGGACTGATTCTCATCTTCATTTCTGATCTGATTCAGATCATAGAACTGCATCCGGCCGCTGCGGAAGGATTCCTGATGCTCAGTAATGATCTGATCCGGTGCGAAATCATTTGTCACAGCTTCCTGATTGCCGGAATGGTCATCATCAGCATGGGTGATCAGCAAGGTGGAAAGATGGCGGATGCCTTTGCCATGCAGAAATGAATACAGACGTTCCTGCATCTGCGGTTTGCCGGTATCCACCAGCATATTCATCTGACCGAACGGTTCACGGATCAGAATACTGTCACCCTGTCCGACATTGATAAAACTGATCTCGGCACAGGGATGAAACAGGCCGGTCAGCTGAAACAGAACGGTCAGAAGAAAGATGCGCAATTGCTTCTTGGGCTGAATGCCGTTGCCAATCAAAAGCAGAAGATAGGCAATCATACCAATACCCATACATGAACCATACATCGTCCCCTGCTCTTTCAGAAACAGCAGATGATCCAATGCCTGAAACAGTCCATGCAGATCCAGGCCAGGGATACATAATTGAAACAAAGCCAGCAGATAGCAGAAGCCGCTGATCCGGATAAAGAACGGAAACAGCATCGAATCCAGCAGATTCATCTTCTGATAAGTAAAACTCTGATACAGCATCAGGATGCTCATTCTGAGCCAGCTGCTGACATTTTCCGTCAATGATGAAATACGGAATAGAAACGGAATCAGGAATGCGGCTGTGACGGCATCCTGCGGACGGATCAGCAGAACAACCATCACTGTAATGATCACCTGTTCCCTCCGTTTCAGACTCAGAAGTCTCAGAAAACGGATCATGGTATGCTGCAAAAGAGAAAACGGCGCGTGATAAAAAAGACAAAGAACCAGCGCAAGCAGGAAAGATAACTTCTTCTCCTTTCCTTCCCGGAAGAAGAAACGAAGTAAGCTTTCACACAGCAGAAGAAAACCGACGGCGGAGAAACCCTGCTGGAAAAGAAACGAATCTGCGTATTCCTTACTTGAAATATTCAGCAGAAGACGGCGCAGAAAGACCTTGTTTTCATCCGCAAATGTCTTTTCGATATAACGCTGCAGGAAAGCCCGCAGGGTATGCCCTTCTTCTTTGATCACGATCATGTTTTCATCACAGCTGTAAAAGACTCCCTGACGGCGCATATGCGCGGCGAAATCAAATGCGTAGAAGCCTTCCATCGATGTGATCTTTGTATAATGCACAAACGAGAAGGCAACTTCTGCATCCATGGGAAGCGGCTCTTAGGCATAGACAAGAACCTTGGCATTACTTCCTTTTACAATGGCATATCTTTCATGGACTTCAATGATCCTTCCTTCTTCCATCTCAGGAAGTTTCATATCATATCGCGGCCAGCTGTAGGCAAGCAATAACGGCAGCAGAATAAAGATCCTGATATCATGGCTGCGCATCCACAGCAGA
>JAFWCP010000583.1 GCA_017536845.1 Solobacterium sp.
TCAAGCCGATTCTTTCCTGATCTGAACTTTCACGTATGAGAACTGCTTTTCAGGCAGTTCTTTTTATTTGGTACCTGTCAGATATAAGTTCTCTTTATGTGCAATCCGGATTTTTGCAATCCGTTTTATCAGATTGCCGTTTCACGAGAATCCTTCCTATGGTAAAATACGGCTATATTTGTATTCACCATGTAACAGGATGAAATCAGAATGGAGCAGAACAAGATTGTTGAAAGTTTTCATCAGGGATACTGTACCGAAGCATATAAGCTCTTCGGCGCCCACTTCGTCAGGGAAAATAATCAGACGGGTGTGCGCTTCACCGTTTACGCACCGCATGCCCGCAACGTCAGGCTGATCGGCGGCTTCACCGGCTGGCAGGACAATCCCTACCAGATGGAACACACACCGTATAACGGCATCTGGTCGCTGTTTGTCGCCGGTGTGGCGGAATGGGAGACCTACAAGTACCTGATTGAAGATCAGAAGGGAAAGGTCTTTGCCAAGGCTGACCCGTACGCCTTCTACAGTGAGACATCGCCGGGAACGGCATCCAAGGTTTACAATCTCGATGACATCAAATGGACTGACAAGACGTGGATGAAAAAGCGGACCAAGAATTACGATAAGCCGCTGAGCATCTATGAAGCCTATGCCGGCGGCTGGAAGAAAAACGGCGAATTCCCGTATACATATAAAATGCTTGAAGAAAACCTGCTGCCGTACTGCATTGAGCATGGCTTTACCCACATTGAGCTGATGCCGCTGAACGAGTACCCGTTTGAAGGGTCATGGGGCTATCAGGCCAGCGGGTATTATTCCGTGACGAGCCGCTATGGCAATCCGACCGAGTTTGCGGCCTTTGTCAACGCCTGCCACAAGGCCGGCATCGGCGTCATCATGGACATGGTGCCGGTGCACTTTGTCAAGGATGACTTCGGCCTGCGGTATTTCGATGGTGAGCCGCTGTATGAGTACCGCAACCCGAATGATGCCGAGTCACAGTGGGGCACGATGAACTTTGACCTCTGGAATGAGGAAGTCCGTTCCTTCCTGATTTCGGCAGCGTCGTTCTGGTGCGCGGTCTATCATATTGACGGCATCCGCATTGATGCCGTCAGCAACCTCATCTACTGGGGCGGCAACCGTGACCGCGGCACCAATGAAGGTTCGCTGTCATTTGTCAGACGCATGAACTACTACATCAACAAGCTGTATCCGGGCGTCATGTTAATTGCGGAGGACTCCTCGGACTTCCCGAAGGTGACCGCTTCCACCCTGGACAACGGCCTTGGCTTCGATTATAAATGGGATCTGGGATGGATGAATGATACCCTGCGGTATTATGCCACCGACCCGCTGTACAGGGTGTATGACCACAACAAACTGACGTTCTCCATGGCCTATTTCTACAGCGAGCGCTTCCTGCTGCCACTGTCCCATGACGAAAATGTCCATGGCAAGAAGACGATTGTCGACCGGATGTGGGGCGACTATGACCGCAAGTTCTCACAGGTCAGGAACCTGTATGCCTATATGTTCGCGCATCCGGGCAAGAAGCTCAACTTCATGGGCAATGAAATTGCTTCTTTCCGGGAATTTGACGAACACAAGGAGCTTGACTGGTTCCTGCTGGCCTATCCGCGTCATAATTCGTTCTTGCGTTATTTTACTGATTTAAATAAGATATATACCGCGCATGCCTGTCTGTATCAGTACGACTATGATCCCAAAGGGTTCAAGTGGATTGATGCCGATAACGCGAAGCAGAGCATCTTCTCATTCTATCGCGAAGATGAAAAGGAATATCTGGTCTGTGTGATGAACCTGACCGGAGCCGAATACGAAGCCTTTGAAATGGGTGTGCCGCAGGAAGGAACATATACGGAGATTCTCAACTCGGAGAAGGACATCTACGACGGCTGCAACATGTGCAACTTCGAACCGGTTGTCGCAAAGAAGACTGAGGATCCCAACATCCGCTTGGAGAACAGCATCACGATCCGCATTGCGCCGTTTGCCGCAATCTGGTTTACCTGTCCCAAAAAGCGGACGAGAAAGAAGAAAGCGGAAGCGAATTAGAATGGATCGGTGAAAAAATGTTTAAAAGCAAAGCAGAATTTAAAAAAGAATTTGCTCAGCGTCTTGTCTCCTCATACGGCTGCGAAGTCTCGCAGACCAACGTGACGGAAAAATACATGACCCTCGGCAAGATGGTAAGAGACTATGCCAATGTCAACTGGAAGGATACCAAGACGGCGACAGCCCGTCAGAATGCCAAGCAGGTGTACTACTTCTCCATGGAGTTCCTGCTCGGAAGGATGCTGACGAACAACCTGCAGAACCTTGGCATCTATGACATGGTCGTCGAAGGCCTTGCGGATCTGGGCGTCGACTATGAGGAAATTGCCAGGGTGGAAGCTGACCCGGGCTTGGGCAACGGCGGCCTTGGCCGTCTGGCAGCCTGCTTTATGGACTCAGCGGCATCCCTGAACTACCCGGTCAACGGCAACTGCATCCGCTACCGGGCCGGCCTTTTCCGGCAGATCATCAACTCCGAAGGCGAGCAGGTCGAAATGCCTGACATGTGGCTGCGGGTAGGCAACCCGTTTGAAATCCGCAAGATCAAGCATACGGTCGAAGTCAACTTCTTCGGTGATATTGAAGTCTCCTATGACGCCAAGGGCGACATGCATTTCCAGCACGTCAATGCGACAAAGGTTCTGGCCGTACCGTATGATATGGCCATGATCGGCGCCAACACCAAGATGGTCAATACCCTGCGCCTGTGGTCGGCGGAAGCGGCGGATACGGCTCCCCGCGGCATGGACTACCGCAAGTATCTGTCCGAAGTTGACGATATCTGTCTGAACGTCTACCCGGATGACTCCACCGAGGCAGGCAAGTACCTGCGTCTTAAGCAGCAGTACTTCTTTGTCTGCGCCGGCATCAACAGCATCCTGGCGTCGCACTATAACCAGTTCGGCACCCTCGACAACCTGGCCGAGAAGGTGGCGATCCAGCTGAACGACACCCACCCGGTTCTGGCCATTGCCGAGCTGATGCGGGTGCTCATGGATGATTACGGATACCAGTGGGATCCGGCTTTCCGGATTGTCAAGGATGTCATGGCCTATACCAACCATACCGTGCTTTCCGAAGCGCTGGAGAAGTGGCCGACATACTATGTCAAGACGCTGCTGCCGCGTATCTATATGATCATCGAAGAGATCGACCGCCGTTATGTCCAGCATGTGATGGAAGTCTTCCGCAACTATGAAATGGCGGAAAGGACAAGGATCATCCACGATGGCCAGGTGCATATGGCGCACATGGCGATCATCGGCTCGCACAGTGTCAACGGTGTTGCCAGCATCCATACAGATATCCTGAAGAACGACCTGTTCAAGGATTTCTATTCGATGTATCCCGAGCATTTCTCCAACAAGACCAACGGCATTACGCCGCGCCGTTTCATGCTGTACTGCAACCCGCAGCTGCGTCAGCTGATCAACGAAACCATCGGCGACAAGTTCGAATCCGACTTCAACGCCTTTGACAAGCTGGCCAAGTATGCCAAGGATGAGGAACTGCAGCAGAAATTCCTCGCTGTCAAGCGGGAAAGAAAGGAAATGCTGGCGGCGTACGTCAAGAAAGTCACCGACATCACCATTGACCCGGATTCCATCTTTGATACCCAGGCCAAGCGTCTGCACGCCTACAAGCGTCAGCTGCTGAATATCATGCACGTCATCTACAGATACCAGCGCATCAAGTCTGACCCGAATTACAGAATGGTGCCGCATACCTATCTGTTCGCGGCCAAGGCAGCCAGTTCCTACACCTTCGCCAAGAAGGTCATCAAGCTCATCAACAACGTTGCGGCGAAGATCAACAACGATCCTGATGTCAAGGACATGATCAAGGTTGTCTTCCTGCCCAACTACAATGTTTCCATGAGTGAGATCCTTGTCCCGGGCACGGACATCTCCGAGCAGATCTCCACGGCCGGCAAGGAAGCTTCCGGCACCGGCTGCATGAAGTTCATGATGAACGGCGCGGTGACTCTGGGAACGCTGGATGGCGCCAATGTTGAAATCGACAACCTGGTCGGCGGTGAAAATGATGTCATCTTCGGCCTGACCGTCCATGAAATCAACAGCCTGCGCTATCGCTACAACGCCCGTGAGTACTATGACCGTGACGAGCGGATCCGCAACGTCATGAATACATTTGTAAATCCGGTCTGGTCCAATGATCCCAACGATTTCCGCATCATCTTCGATGAACTGTTCACCAAGAATGACGAATTCTTCGTGCTGGCGGACTTCGGCGCCTATGTGGATGCCCAGGAAAGGATTGAGGAACTGTATCAGGACCGCAGCGAATGGGCGAAGATGTGCCTGATCAATATTGCCATGAGCGGCTATTTCTCCAGCGATCGTACGATCAAAGAGTATGCCAGCGAGATCTGGAAGATCAAGCCGCTTAAGATCTGATTGAAATCAGCCCCAGCGGGCCTAATCTCTGAAAAAAATCTGTTGGCATAACACCAACAGATTTGTCTTTCACGCCCCCAAAGCGTGAAGCGTAAAAGAAAGTGAGTGTCTGATCATGAAATTCATGCGAGCGTTTCTTGATGAACCGGGCCGGATCCTGATCTGCGTGAAGAAGGATTTCTTCGCCGGGAAGGTGGACTGGTTTTACCTTTCCAACAGTGAAGGGCTGATGAGCGAGATGACCATCATTACCGTGGAGGAACTGGATTCGGAGATCCGTTACACCTGCAGCTGTCCCGGTACGTTATCCATGCACGAAGGATATTTTGTGCGCCAGTCGCACGGCTATGCCTGTCCGCTGCGCAAGCGGCTGATCGTCAAAACCGACGCCTTCAATGACAAATACGACTATGATGGGGATGATCTGGGGGCGGTATACCACCGCTACCACACCGATTTTGCCGTCTGGGCGCCGACTTCCGAGTCGGTAACGCTGAAGGTGACCAACAACGGCCGCCGCAAGGCCTATGCCATGGAGCGCACCGAAAGCGGCGTCTGGCGGATGAGCGTGATGGGCGATCTCAAGCATGCGACCTATACCTACCTGATCAAGCGCAACGGCATCGTCGTGGAAACCCTGGACCCGTACGCCCTCTCAAGCACCGGCAACGGCCGTGAAAGCGCGGTCATCGATACGGATGAGATCACCCGGATCTACAACGCCCAACCGGAAGGGCACATTGATGCGGTGGATGCCGTCATCTATGAAGCAAGCGTCAGGGACATGACCTCCAACAGCCATACCGGCAGCCATACCCACGGCACCTTTACGGCGCTCAGCGAGACCGAGACCTCCTTCCGGGGCGCTCCGACCGGGCTTGACTATATTGCTTCACTGGGTGTGACCCATGTCCAGCTGCAGCCGGTCATGGACTTTGCGACGGTCGATGAATTCCAGCCGACCAAGAGCTATAACTGGGGTTATGACCCGGCTCAGTTCCTGTCTCCGGAGGGGTCCTACTCCTCTGACCCGGACGATCCCTATGCGCGGGTCAAAGAACTCCGCAGCATGGTTGCCGCCTTCCATGACAAAGGCCTGCGGGTCAACCTGGATGTCGTTTTCAACCATCTGTACATGATTGTCGGCTCGCCCTTTGACAACCTGGTGCCGTTCTACTTCTTCCGCTACAACGCCAACGCCTATCCGTCCAACGGTTCCTTCTGCGGCAATGACTTTGCCTCGGAAATGCCGATGGCCAGGCGGTATATCATCCACTGCATCACGACGCTGATGAAGCTCTACGGCATTGACGGCTTCCGTTTTGACCTGATGGGCATCCTCGATGTTGATACGATGAACGAAGTGCTCAAGGCGGCCCGGAAGATCAATCCCGATGTCATGATCTATGGTGAAGGGTGGGATCTGCCGACCCTGCTGGACAAGGACCTGAAAGCCAATATCCTCAACCAGGCAAAGATGCCCGGCATCGGCCATTTCAATGATTTCTACCGGGATATCCTCAAGGGCCGCACCGGCGACAATGACAAATACGACCAGGGCTATGTGACCGGCGACCTGTCCAAGGCCTTCGCCGCCCAGAGTGCCTTTGTCGCCAATGTGCTGAAAGAACCGTACCTGTATCGTTTTGATGAGCCCGGCCAGTCGATCAACGGCGCCGAGACGCATGACAACGGCACCGTATGGGACAAGATGCACTATTCCAACAACAACGAAGACCGGGCAACCCGGCAGAAGCGGCAGAAGATGATGCTGTGCTGCCAGCTGGTGGCCCAGGGCGTGCCGTTCCTGCATGCCGGGATGGAATTCTGCGGCACCAAGAATGACAACTTCAACTCCTACAACGCGGGCGATGCCATCAACGGCGTCGACTGGGTCAGGGCCTCCATCAATGCGTCGATCATTGAGTATACACGCCGCTGCACCGCCCTCAGAAGGCGCTACAGCGCCTTCCGGCTGAAGACCGCAGCCGAAATCGAGCGTTATGTGCGGGTCTCGTTAAGCGAGGGGAACATCCTCTTCTATGACATCACCCACCAGGATCCCTATACGCATTCGAAGATGGTCAGGGTCATCGTGAACCCGACCTACGATACGAAGTATTATACCTTCCCCGAGGCCTGGCGCTGCGTGCTGGACGAAAACGGGGAGGAAGCAAAGGAAAGCAGCCGGGATGTCTGCGTACCCGGGCTGTCGGTCATTGTATTTGCACAGGAGGAAGAACAACATGAAGATGCGTAATCTGTTCTTTGCGGCAGTGCTGGCTGTCAGCACATTCCTTCCGGTACGGGCGGAAAGCGAAGATGAGCGATTTGAAGAATGGATGATGGAAAACTTCCGTGATGAGGCTTCGCAGGATTATATGACCCTGCATTTCACCATCCATGACTATGCTGCCTACGGCATTGAAAAGCCCGAGCTGAACATCGGCGTCATCGAAGATGACTATGCGGAAGCAGTCGCGGATTATGAAGATGGGCTGAAAGAACTCGAGGGTTTTGACTATGATGCTCTGAATGAAACCCACCGGCATGACTATGAGGTCATCCGCTTCAACTACCGGCGCATGAAGGAACTCAACAGCTGTCCGGAATTCGACTGGTACTTCCAGCCCGGCCAGGGCCTGGTGGACAACCTGCTGACCAATTTCACGGAATTTGTGTTCCGCGACAGGCAGGATATCCCTGACTATCTGGCGGTACTGGCCAGCACGGCAGACTATCTGGATGATGCCCTCGAACTGACAAGGAAACAGGCTGCGGAAGGCTATTTCATGACCGATGCCGCCCTGGACGACACCCTTGCGGCCATTGACAAGTTTGTCGAAAAGACCGAAGACAACGAGCTGATCGTCATCTTCAACAAGAATGTGGACGCCTTCGGCGACATCACGGCGGAAGAGGCGCAGCAGTACAAGGACGAAAACCGCCGCATCATCCTGGAATCGTTCATTCCCGCCTACCGGAAATGCCGGCAGGAACTGGAAAGCCTGAGAGGTTCCCGCACCGTCGGCGCGGCGGTCTGCGACCTGCCGGGCGGCAAGGAGTACTACCTCTCGCTGGCCCGTCTCAAGGCTTCTTCGGAAGCGACCGTTGAAGAGATGGTGGACCTCTGCACGTCGATGATCTATGACGAAATCTACTCCCTGATGGGCAGCGGCATGGAAGAGGAAGGAGAACTGTCGGTTACGGAACCGATGGAAATCCTTGACTACCTGCAGAAGCACATGCAGGACTATCCGGAAGGGCCCGAGGTCAGCTATACGGCGGAATATCTCGATGCCAGCGTGGCCAATGATTCCATCACCGCGTACTTTGTCCAGCCGCCGCTGGATCTCTTCAATGACAATGTCATCAAGATCAACGGCGGAAACGTCGATGATATCAAAGATCTCTACAGCACCCTGGCCCACGAGGGGTTCCCGGGCCACCTGTACCAGACCACATGGTACCTGAACACCAGGCCTTCGCCGTACCGTGCCCTGATGAACAACATCGGCTATACCGAAGGCTGGGCAATGATGGCAAGCAATTTCATGTGGTATGAGTCCGGCCTGCCGCAGGCAGTGTATGAATCGGAAAGAGCTTACGGCAACCTCAACTACATGCTTGATGCCGCCGTCGACCTGGGCGTCAACGGCCTTGGCTGGTCGATGGACGATGTCGGCAGCTATCTCGAGACCATCTATCTTGACAGGTCCATTGCCGGGGATCTTTATGATTTTGTGACCAAGAATCCGGCCCAGATCGTGCCTTACGGCGTCGGCCTGGCAGCTTTCATGAAGCTGTACCAGGATGTCAGCGCCGAGCAGGGTTCCTCCTTTGACATGAAGGAATTCAACGAAGTGCTTTTAACCTACGGCGACAGGCCGTTTGACGTGGTGTATGAAGACATCAAGAAGCACTATGGCGAAGTCATCAGCACTGTGACCGTTCCTCAGGAGCCTGATCTTCCGCATCCGGTTGTTATGGATACTTCACCGGCTTCCATGATGCCGTTAATCGCGGTGGCCGTGGCTGCCGGTGCGGCGTTCATCATCATCGCGCTGATCCTGCTGCGCTTTGCTTCGCGGCGGAAGAAGTTCTGATGAAACGCAACAGCTGGACGCCATGGCTGCAGAATGAATTCCAGCAGCCTTACTTCAGGTCCCTGGCGGCATTTGTCCATGAAGAATACGAGACAAGGCGGATCTTCCCGCCCAAGCAGCAGGTCTTCTCGGCTTTTGAAAACTGCGACTATCCTGATATCAGAGTGGTGATCCTGGACCAGGATCCGTACATCAACTACGGCCAGGCCCACGGGATGTGCTTTTCAGTCAATCCCGGCGTCGCCCTGCCGCCTTCGCTTCAGAATATCTTCAAGGAAATCTCCGATGAATACGGCTGCCCGCTGCCCAACAACGGCTATCTGATGCCATGGGCCAGGCAGGGCGTATTCCTTCTGAACGCCGTTCTGACAGTGCGGGAAGGGGCTTCCCGCTCCCACGCCGGCAAGGGCTGGGAAACCTTCACCAGCCATGCCGTCGAAAAGATCAGCGAGAAGGAAGATCCCGTAGTCTTCCTGCTATGGGGCCGTGATGCCCGCAATAAGAAGGCGCTGATCAATACGGAAAAGCACCTGGTCCTGGAAGCGGCCCATCCCTCGCCGTTATCGGCGTACAACGGGTTCTTCGGCTGCGGGCATTTCCGCAAGGCCAATGCCTTCCTGAAACAGATGGGCCGGGGCGAAATCGACTGGCCGATCAGAAACATATGAAATATGACGAGAACTGGGTCATGGCGCGGCGCAATCCGCGTCATGGCCTTGCGCCTCTTCAGGAGGCGCTTGCCGCAACCGGCAGCCCTCAGCAGAAGCTGAAGATCATCCACGTGGCCGGCACCAACGGCAAGGGCAGCGTCTGCAATGACCTGAATGCCATCCTGACCGCTGCAGGGCATTGTACGGGGATGTTTACGTCGCCCCATCTGATCAGCCACCGCGACCGCATCCGGATCGGCACCGCCTGGATCAGCAAGGATGAATTTGAGGCATATCTGGAGCGTTTCCACGCCCTGATTGAAGAAAAGCAGCTGGGCATGTTTGAGATTGACCTTCTGATTGCCCTGCACTGGTTTGCCGACCGGAAGACCGATTTTGCCATCATTGAAACAGGCATCGGCGGCCGCCTCGACAATACCAACGCTCTGGGAAAGACTGAGCTTTCAATCATCACTTCCATCGGCTTTGACCATATGGAAATCCTCGGCAGCCGCATCCAGCAGATTGCCTTTGAAAAAGCCGGCATCATCAAGCCTTACGGCCATTGCCTGAGCGGCATGATGGCAAAGCCCGCAGCATCTGTCATCCGGCAAAGGGCATGGCGCCTGCATGCCGCCCTGCACACCGTGAAGGTGGTTGAAAACCATGATACGTCTTTTGTTTTCGAAGGCGTGCGCTATACCGTTCAGGGCGGCCTCTATCAGAAGCAGAACGTTGCCCTTGCCCTGGCTGGGGCGAAGTATCTGGGCGTCAGGATCTGTGATCCGAAGATCATCGATGCTCTGGCGCAGGCTTCCTGGCCGGGCCGGTTTGAGACGGTGAAAGAGGATCCCCGCGTCATTCTCGATGGGGCCCATAACCCGGCCGGCATCCAGGCGCTGATCACCTCGCTGGACGCTTTGAAAGGGGAAAAGACGATTGTCTATTCCGCCCTGAAAGACAAGGCGTTCCTGAAGATGGCGGCGCTGCTGAAGGGACATTGCGAGCGGCTGATCATCACCACCTTCAGTGATGAAAGGGCAATGGCGGACCTGGGAAGTTTTGCCGGTTATGAAGTCATTCCTGATTACCGCGAAGCACTTGCGGCTGCGGAAGCACTTCACCGGACGGTCATTGTGACCGGTTCGCTCCACTTCATTTCGGCCGTGCGTGTTTTATACATGGAACAGCAGTGAGGACTGCTGTTTTTTTGCGCGTACTTTGCTGTCTTTTTGGATAAAATACAGAGCAGAACAGAAAATAAGTGGGCATTTACGGCTTAGATGATATATAATGTAAGCGATAACATTTGATATGTTTAATGGAGGCAAAATAATGGCAAGTAACACAATGGCGGCCATGATTCTTGCAGGCGGAAGAGGTACCCGCCTTCTTGATCTGACAAAAAAAGTCGCTAAACCCCACGTGCATTTCGGCGGAAAGTACAGAATCATTGACTTTCCTCTGAGCAACTGCGCCAACTCTGGCATTTCCACCGTTGGCGTCCTGACACAGTATGAGTCTGTTCTGCTGAACGCGTATGTCGCCAAGGACCAGTTCTGGGGCCTGAACACAAACAACGGCGGCGTATTCGTCCTGACCCCGCGTGAAAGAGACCAGAAGGGCTTTGAGGTCTACCGCGGTACTGCTGATGCGATCACACAGAACATCGACTTCCTCGACAGTGTCAATCCCGAGTATGTTCTCATCCTTTCCGGTGACCACATCTACAAGATGAACTATGACAAGATGCTGCAGTATCACAAGGAACAGCAGGCCGATGCGACCATCGCTGTTCTGCAGGTTTCCCTCAAGGAAGCTACCAGATTCGGCATCATGAACTGTGATGAGAACGACATCATCTATGAATTCGAAGAGAAGCCTGCTCATCCCAAGAGCAACCTCGCGTCCATGGGTATCTACATTTTCACATGGGCAACATTGAAGAAGTATCTGATCGCAGACGACAAGGATGAAAACTCCGATCATGACTTCGGCAAGAACATCATCCCGGCTTATCTGAACGACAAGAGAAAGCTCGCCGCTTACAGATTCAAGGGCTACTGGAAGGA
>JAFWCP010000584.1 GCA_017536845.1 Solobacterium sp.
CGGCATAGTCATGAACCTGCGGGAATTCGGTGTAGTGGACGCTTGTCTCACTGTCATCGGTGAAATTCTGCCAGATTTCTTCTGCAGTGAAGCAGATAAACGGAGCCCACAGCCTTACCAGCGTATCGACTGCTGTCCAGTAGACTGTCTGTACCTGTCTTCTTCTGGGATCATCCTTCTTCGAGCAGTACAGGATGTCCTTTGTGAAATCACAGTAGTAAGAAGAGAGTTCATTGACCATCAGGTTGTTGAGGGCCTTGTTTGCTGCAAGATAGTCATATTCAAGAACTGCCTTGCGGACAGTCTTTGTCACCTCGTCCAGTCTGACCATGATGTAACGGTCAACCGGTGTGAGGTCTTCATAGGCAACCATGTCCTTCTTCGGGTCGAAGTCTTCCGCATTGACATTGCCGAGCAGGAAACGGAAGGTATTTCTGATTTTGCGGTACTGTTCGGAAACCTGCTTGATGATGTCATCACCGAGTCTTAAGTCCTGCTTGAAGTCGGATGTCATGACCCATAAACGGAAGACATCAGCACCGAACTTGTTGACGATGTCGAGCGGGTTGACGACGTTGCCGATGGACTTGGACATCTTTTCACCTTTCTGGTCACAGACGTAGCCATGGCTCAGCACTTCTCTGTACGGGGTGCCGCCGTTGGTGGCGACGCCGACGATCATCGAGGAGTTGAACCAGCCGCGGTACTGGTCGGAACCTTCAAAGTAGAGGTCGCACGGATAGCCATAGCCGCGGGCCTGCAGTTCATTGTGGCTGCTGCCGGAGTCGAACCAGACGTCCATGATGTCGCTTTCCTTGGTGAAGATGCCGTTGGGCGACTTTTCGTTCGTATAGCCTTCCGGAAGGAGGTCTTTCGCTTCACGTTCAAACCAGACGTTGGAACCGTACTGTTCAACGAGTTCAGCGATATGGTCAAAGACTTCCTTTTCCATGATCGGCGAACCATCTTCGGTATAGATGATGGGGATCGGAACACCCCACAGACGCTGTCTGGAAATGCACCAGTCGCCTCTGTCCTTGATCATGTTGTACATTCTGATCTGGCCCCATTCATTGTGCCATGTGACATGGTTCTGGATCTGGTCGAGAACGGCCTCACGGACGTTTTCAATGGAGCAGAACCACTGCTTGGCGGCACGGAAGATGACCTTCTTCTTCAGACGGTCGTCATGCGGATAGCTGTGGGTGATTTTGTCAACGGCCAGCAGGAAGCCTTTCTCATTCATCATGGTGATGATCTTCTTCGAGCAGTCCTCAAAGAACAGGCCTTCGCATTCCTTTCCGGCTTCGGCATTCATATAGCCCTTTTCATCAACCGAGCAGATCGGGGCGATGCCGTACTTCGCACAGATGTAATAGTCATCCAGACCATGGCCGCCGGCGGTATGGACGCAGCCGGTGCTGTCTTCATCGGTGACATGGTCGCCGACCAGGACCGGGCATTCCTTGTCCAGCACAACATGGTGGTAGGTTGTCATTTCAAGATCCCTTCCCTTGTAGACCGCTTCAATGCCGAGATTTTCAAGGTGGAATTCTGCCAGCAGCTTATCGACAAACTTCTCCAGGAAGACGAGCTTGCCCTTTTCTGTCTTGACAACGGCATAGTCAAGGTCAGGGTTCAGGGAAACTGCTTCATTGGACGGAATGGTCCAGGGGGTTGTTGTCCAGATGACATACGAAGTATCCGCATCCAGCTTTCCTTTGCCGTCAGCAACCGGGAATCTGACATAGATGGTTGCGTCGGTGACATCCTTATAGATGATCTCACTGTCGGCAATCGCGGTTTCGTTGAACGGTGACCAGTAGATCGGCTTGAGGCCCTGGAAGATCAGCCCGTCAAGAGCCATCTTCTCAAAGCTTCTGATCTGCCTTGCTTCAAATTCCTTCTGCAGGGTGATGTAAGGATGGTCGTAATCAGCAATCTGGCCCAGGCGCTTTTCGGTTGCCATCTGCTTGGCAATCTGGCCCCATGCGTACTGTTCGCACTTCTTGCGGAATTCAGCGCCGGACAGTTCCTTGCGGTTGACGCCGAGCTTCTGGATGGCGTTCTCGATCGGCAGGCCGTGGGTATCCCAGCCCGGGAAGAACGGTGTATAGAAGCCGCACATGGCATGGGTACGGATGATGAAGTCCTTGATTGAACGGTTCATCGCTGTGCCGGCATGCAGGTCGCCGTTTGCGTACGGGGGGCCGTCATGCAGGATGAAGGCCTTCTGGCCCTCATGATGCTTCAGAATATTCTGATAGTAGTTGTCTTCCTGCCACTTTTTGAGGATGCCGGGTTCCTTTTTGGCAAGGTTGCCACGCATCTCAAAGCCTGTGACAGGCATATGAAGTGTTTTCTTATAATCCATATCCTTTCTCCTTCTTCGTTTCAATAAAAAACGTCCTTGCTCTAAGGACGTGATTCACGCGGTACCACCTTAGTTCGTATCAGACGATACGCACTCTGTTATCCTTTAACGCAGGATTTACGATTACTCCCAGGTGATGTCCGTATATGGCCTTCACGTTCACTTTCACCATCCGTGAACTCTCTTCTGCATCCAGCCATACAGGCGCGTCCTGTTCTCCGTATTCATTCAGAAACCGGTTCGTATTCCTCCGGATCGATTTCTTCTTCGTATTCGTATTCTTCGTCATCCGCTTCCGGCTGCAGAGCATCCTCTTCTTCCGCTTCTTCATCCTGAGGCTCAAGCGGGAAATCCGGATCCTGTTCTTCATCATAAACCTCAGGATCCTGTTCTTCATCATAAACCTCAGGATCCTGCTCTTCCTCGGATTCCTCCGGCTCCGGTTCTTCCTCTTCATAGAGGTCAGGTTCCGGTTCCGGCGCGGGTGCGGGCTGGCTGAGGTCGCCGACGTCGCTGATCCAGTTGAGATCCGGAAGGTTCGGCATCTGGAAGGCATCCAGCTGGGAGCGCAGCGTATCAAGCTGGGCATACATGTTGGACTTGACCGAATCGGCCTGTTCGTACAG
>JAFWCP010000585.1 GCA_017536845.1 Solobacterium sp.
ATTCCATCATGTCAAGCTGATCCGTAGAATAAGACGCCCAGATCTCCCGCATGAAATCCGTCTCTCCGCCCAGAGTCTTGATCTTTTCTTCCAGAGCATTGTATTCCGGTGTCCGGATATAGCCGTTTTCAACCAGTTCTATGATTTCCTGTTCTGTCGGAATGTAGAATTCCACATTACCCTGGGCAATCAGAAGGTCTTCCCGGGCCTCATCATCCAGATGAAGTTCCGCATAAGGATTGCCATCCTTCACCACCTGTCTCAGGACCGGCTCAAGTCTTGTGCCTTCCAGTTCCGCCGGAATGAGAAAATCTATTTCCGTAATGGCCGAAATCCACCAGCCTTCCTTCCGCGTATTCCATCAGGATATTTTCGGAATTGCGTACTGTTTCAGCCAGAGCGGCTTTTGAAATCGAATAGCCCCGTTTTGTCTGATACATCTTCAGAAGAACAGATAAGGGAAAGTAACCATACAGGAATTCGCCTGCAGTCACGCAGGTTTCCACCCATTTTTCATCAATCATTTTTTCTCCTTTGTCTGCTTTACAGCAGGCTCATATTGCTGGCATCGTTCTTTTTCCAGCCCAGGCTCTTTGCCCATGTAAGCATTCTCTTCTTCTGGTCTTCTGCCTCATCACGCTCATATTCATCCATATGTTCCAGGTCAGGGTTGATGTCTTGAAGGAATTCCTCAAATCCCGATATCAGGATTCGCTCAACGAAAAACATACCTCGATGTGCCCGTTTGAACCCCTGCAGGATTTCGATCTTCTCTTCGTTAAGTTTGTCTTTGTTGTCAGAAATATACCGGTCAATGATGGCAGGGTCATCCCATAGTTTCTGGGCGATCTGGTGTGCATCCGTATCATTGATATGATCGTTCCTGTCGAACGCCTTCAGACCCTTGATTACCTTTTTCTTGATATTGACGTAGCTCAATAACGGAAAGAAAATCTCATAGAACAGTTCAGCATCAGCTTCAGATAAAACCATTTCCTCAGTCCTTCTGCCCAATTGCAGGGCTGTTGATGCTGATATTCTAACAGAAGGAAACAGCAACGGGGAACTTTTCTGAAGAGAGGATAAAGATATGAGGCTGCGTGTTGATCAGCAACTGTGTGATTCTTTGAAATAAGCTGGATACAGCCCTGATTGAAGCAGTGATAGTCTGTGCATCAAGCGCGCATTCTTCTGCAAACAGGGTTAAAATTTAAGCAATGGAGGTATCGAATATGGAATTCAAGGAAGTGATTAAGAACAGATACTCATGCAAGAAGTACAGTGACAGACAGGTCGAACAGGAAAAACTGGATGCCATTCTGGAAGCAGGAAGACTTGCCCCGACCGCAAAGAACCTGCAGGAACAGCATGTCTACGTCATCCGTTCTGCAGAAATGCTGGCAAAGATTGATGAAGTCACACCCTGCCGCTATGGCGCTTCGACAGTGCTTGCAGTGACATTTGACCGGAACAATGTCTTCACCTATCCCGGCGGGAGAAGAGATTCCGGCGTGGAAGATGCAACCATCATCGCAACCCACATGATTCTTGCGGCAGCGGATGAAGGCGTTGACAGCTGCTGGCTGAATTTCTTCGATCCTGATAAAGCCGCCGCTGTTCTTGGCCTGGCCGAGAATGAGGAAGTGCTCATGTTACTGGACCTTGGCTATGCCGCAGAAGGTGCCGGCCCTCTGCCCAACCACGAAAAGAGAAAGCCGCTGACAGAAACGGTCAGCTATCTGTAATGATTCACCGAAGATGATCTGAAACACGATCATCTTTTTCTTTTCCCCCTTGGCAGAATTCAATTTTCCGTCAGGTATATTAGTATCCGGAAGGAGGAATATCACCATGGATGAATTTCTGCTGATAGGGAGAAAACACCCCGACAGCCTGCCGATGGAAGAAAATGAGGAGGGAAAGAACCTTATGAAAAACACGCAGAAGAAACTTCTTGTTCTTGCCGGAACCGAAGTGAACAGAAAACTTGTCGAAACAGCCAGGACAATGGGAATTTACACGATTGTCGCTGACAACTCCCCGGACTCTCCGTGCAAGAAGATTGCTGATGAAAGCCATCTCATCAGCATAATGGATGTGGATGGAATTGTTCAGCTGTGCAGAAAGGAACACATCGATGGGATTGCCAACTTCTGCAATGATCCTGCCGCAAAATCCGTGCAGCAGGTCAGCGAAATCATGGGATATCCGAGTGTCGGCACCTATGAGCAGGTCATGACATTCTCGGACAAAATCCGGTTCAAGGCCGCATGCAGAAAACATGGCATTGACATCATTGATGAATTCACCGAAGAAGATGCAGCAGCAGGAAGAATCGAGTATCCCGTCATGGTAAAGCCGGTTGATGCCAGAGGGTCCGCCGGCACAGTCGTATGCAGATCTTCGG
>JAFWCP010000052.1 GCA_017536845.1 Solobacterium sp.
ACATGCTCAATGCCGAACGGATCAACTTTGAACTGCAGGTCAAGTCCATGGTCCATGACTTCTGGAGCGAAATCGAGCATGAGGTCGTTTACAAGAATCCGGAATATGTGGTCAATGACCAGTTCTACCGCCAGATGCTCGGCGCCATCCGGGAAAACCTTGACGTTGTCGACAAGCAGCTGGAAATCATGTACACCGAGATTTCCTACGAATCGCAGAACACCCGCATCGGCATGGATGAAAAGAGCTTCAAGGTCTTTATTTCCTCGTCGGTCAACGAACTGGTCAACGCCAAGATGAAAGGGTCGCTGGGCTTTGCGACCGACTTCAAGAAATGTTCGGCAACGATCGCCCACTACATCTATCTCAACGACTTCATCAACAATCGGGCTGACCCGGGCCAGAAGCTTCTTGACTACATCCAGATGCTGGATTACTACAACGACGTGCAGATCGATTTCACCAATGAGCTGGATCTTGGCGGTTCGTATGAAAGCAGCGACCCGTTCTGCGACATCCTTGGCAAGTACCTGGCTTCCCAGATCAACACGAATTTCATCTGGCATGTATTCTTCGTCATCCTTCTGCAGCTCGGGCAGGGGACCAACATGGAAGATTTCGACAGCTTTGTTCATTTTATCCGCACCCTGCTGATCCAGCCGGGCTGGTTTGCGGCCAGGTTTGCCGGCTATCCCGAACCGCAGAAGACCAACCTGAAGAAGAAGCTGGTCGAGATTCTTGCCGAGGCACTGATTGAAATCGGCGGCATTGAAATCGTCTATGAAGACAGGCTGCTGACGATCATGAAGGAGTTCCGTTCCTTTGTGGAAAAGGTTGAGAAAGACAATCCCGAATACGCGGATCTGAAGAAGGTCATGCGGCGTATGGAAAAAGGGCTGTACCACAACATCACGATTCTTTTCCGTTAAGCGCGTCACATCTGCTATAATAAGTAAGCTTGGAGGTATTTTATGGCACAGGATTATGTAAAACTGAACGAAGATGAAGGCAACGGCATGATTGCCATCAACAAGTCTGTATTCCAGGCGATTGCCGAAATCAGCGTCGAAGAAATAGAGAATGCAGTCGCACTGCCGGCCACAAAATTCAGCCGTCCGCTGCAGGTGAAGATCGAAAACAACCATCTTCACTTTGAAGTCGACCTGAACATCCGCTATGGCGCCAATGTGCAGCAGACATGCGAGCTGGTACAGAACAAGATTTATGAGAATGTCCTGTTCATGACCGGCTTCAAAACGACCGAGACAAAAGTAAATGTAAGAGGTTTTGAAATTTAGTGTTGACAACCGCTTTGACAGGTGGTTAAATATTCAGCGTAGTTTGAAAAAACGGAAAGCAGAAGCGCCGCTTCTCACCTGAAGTCCGCAGGGCTTGGGTTGTATGCCGATCTCTAGGATATGATCAGTATGCAGGCGCTTTACGTCTGCATTTTCAAACGTTATGGAGGGATTGCTTGGGAAAGATCAAGAATAACAAAAACCGCAGGAAAGAACCGACGGATCTTGTCAACGAAGACATTCGCTTTAAGGAAGTTCTGGTCATCGGACCCGGCGGTGAACAGCTTGGCGTAATGATGCGCCGCGAAGCACTCGAAAAGGCATACGAGATGGAGATGGATCTGCTCTGTGTAGCACCCAACGCCAAAACACCCGTATGCAAGATTCTCGACTACGGACGCTACCGCTTCGAAGAGCAGAAGAAAGCCCGCGAAGCAAAGAAGAATCAGCACGTTACCGAAATCAAGGCACTGCGCGTGTCCCCGGTCATTGACCAGCACGATTTCGATACCAAGCTGAGTCAGGCCCGTGAGTGGATTGAAGACGGACAGAAAGTACGGATCGACATGCGTTTCCGCGGCCGTATGATCACCCGGCAGGAAGTCGGACGTGAAGTGATTAACAAGTTTACCGAGCAGATCTCGGATGTTGCGGAAGTGAGCAAGCCTGCCAACATGGAAGGCAACACTCTTTCTGTAATGTTCTCGCCTAAGAAGGGCAAGTAAAGGAGAGTAACAGTATGAAAGCAAAAGCAAGAAAACCGAAGAAGAACAAGATGAAGACAAAGAAGACCTTTGCCAAGCGTGTCAAGATCACCGGCAACGGCAAGATGAAGGTCCAGCACAACTTCGTATCCCACTTTGCGGCAAATAAGAGCCACAAACAGAAAATGCACCTCAGAAAGACAACCGTCGCTTCTGATGCTGACTTCAAGCGCGACAGAGAACTGCTGCAGGGCTGATTAAGGGAGGATAAGTAAGATGAGAGTAAAAGGATCGACACCGACACGCAACCGTCGTAAGAAGGTATTAAAGCTTGCCAAGGGCTATTTTGGCTCCAAGCATCTGCTCTTCAGGACAGCGAATGAGCAGGTTATGCGTTCCCTGCGTTATTCCTATATCGGAAGAAAGCAGACGAAGAGAGATATGCGCAGACTGTGGATTGCCCGTATCAACGCGGCTACCCGTCAGTTTGACCTGTCCTATTCCAAGTTCATGCATGGTCTGAAGCTTGCGGACATCAACCTGAACAGAAAGATGCTCTCCGAAATCGCAATCCATGATCCGGAAGGATTTGAAGCTCTGGTGAACCAGGCCAAGGATGCTCTTGCAAAAGCTTAAAAACTTCTTGCAAATCACCTCAGGTCATAGTATCATTAACAAGCGCGAAGGAAGGAGACTTCCTTCTTACCTGGCGTGTTGGTGAAGCGGCTCAACACACCGCCCTCTCAAGGCGGCATTCACGGGTTCGAACCCCGTACACGTCACTGAATCAGGATGTCAGTCAATGACATCCTTTTCTTATCTCACGGAGGTATCTATGACATATACATTCAACGTCAGCGAAGATGCGGCCGCAGTTGACCGTTTCGTCGAAAACCATCCCCAGAACAGCCTGTTCCAGTGCTCCGACTGGGCGAAAGTCAAGGATAACTGGGGACCTTATCTGACCAGCGTCAGGGATGAAGAAAACCGCATTGTCGCCACGGCCCTGGTGCTTTCCCGCCGCATGCCGCTTGGAAAATGCCTGTTCTACATTCCCCGCGGCCCGGTAATGGATTACAACAATGCCGAGCTTGTCGCTTTCTATCTGGAACAGCTGACCGCCCTGGCCAAGGCAAACCACGCGATTGCAGTACGTTTTGACCCCAATGTCTATTCACGCAAGTACCCGTATGCCGAAAAAGACCAGCCGCATCCGTACGACAACCAGAATGTCATCGAACTGCTGAAAAGGCTTGGCTGCCGGCATAAGGGCTTTACGGTCATGATCGAAGAAGCCACCCAGCCCCGTTTCAACGCGGCCCTGGATCTGGATGAAGACTACATGAAGAAGCTCGACCACAAAACCAGACAGTCGATCAACACGCCTGTTAAAAAGGGTGTAAAGCTTTATACCGGCCATGAATATCTTCATGAATTTGCCCAGGCGATGCACTTTACGGAAATGCGCAAGGGTGTTGCCCTGCGCAATGAGGAGTATTTCCGTCATATGGCGGAAGTCTATGGTGACCGCTGCATCATCACCGTGGCAAAGCTCAGCTTTAAGGAACAGATTGCCGCCCTGCAGGAAACCATTGCCAGGGCACAGCAGGATCTTGAAAACACGCCGTATAAAAAGCAGCAGAACGCCCTGAAGCAGACCATTGCCAATGCCGAAAAAGACCTGGCCGTGCTGAAGGAAGACATGGAAAAGGAAGGCAAAGACGAAGTGATCCTTGCCGGCAAGCTTGCCATCTACAACAAAAACCGGATGGAGTTTGTCTACATGGGCAACAATGCCGAATACATGCGCCTGCGCTCCAGCTACCTGCTTTACAAAACCTATCTTGACATGGCCCTTCAGAAGGGGATCCACTATGTCTCCATGGGCGGGGTGGAAGGCACCCTGGATGACGGCCTGACCGGCTTCAAGTCATGCTGGCTGATGGACGTTGAAGAGTATATCGGCGAATTCAACATCGTCCTGGACCCGTTTGTATACAAGGCGTTTGATGAAGTCTATCCACGCCTGCTGCAAAGGGCCGCAAAGCTCAGAAGCAGGAAATAGGGCATCCTGATACCGTTCTGTTTACAAAATCCTATTCCGAATCAGAATGCATGAAGGCTCCCGGAAGGAACATGTTCTTTCCCGGGAGCATTTTCTTTTCGCCATGAAAAAAGCACCGCGATTGGGTGCTTTGAATGTCTTATGCGGAAAGCTGGGCAATGGAAAGATCCAGCCGGCGCAGAGTTTCTTCTTTACCGAGGATGGCGGCGATTTCAATCGCACCGCCCGGCGTCGTCTGCATGCCGGTAATCGCCAGACGCAGCGGGAAGAGGACCTGGCCGTTCTTCTTGCCAAGCTTTGCCGGCAGTTCCATCAGCTTTGTGTGCAGAGCATCTTCCGACCAGTCATCCTGAACCGCCAGCATGTCTCTGACCGCGCTCAGGGATTCCAGGGCAACCTGGGGGTTGGTCTTCATCTTCTTGTTGTTGTAGAGGTCATTCTCATAGGCAGGGAAGCTGTCGAAGAATCCCAGCATGGGCGGGATTTCCTGCAGGGTGGAAGCCCGGGGCTGTACGATCGCGGCAATACGCTTCTTGTCGAAATCGCCCTTGACCGCTTCGTCAATATAGTCCTTGACCGTATTGTAATACGTATCCAGGTCCATGTTGCGCAGCCATGTCGCATTGACCCACTTCAGCTTTTCCGGGTCGAAGATGGCACCGGAAGTGCCGATGCGCTTGACATTGAAGGCCTGGATGAGCTCTTCGATCGTATAGATCTCACGGTCTTCTTCCGGGGCCCAGCCAAGCAGGGCAATGTAGTTGAGGATTGCTTCCGGCAGATATCCTTTGACGACAAGGTCCTGGAAGGAAGCATCGCCGTTGCGCTTGGAAAGCTTGTTGTGCTCATCCTTCATGACCGGCGGGCAGTGGATGTAGCGGGGGATGTCCCAGCCGAAGGCATTGTAGATCAGGTTGTACTTCGGCGAGGAGCTGAGGTATTCCATGCCTCTGACAACATCGGTGATGCCCATCAGATGGTCATCGATGACATTGGCAAAGTTGTAGGTCGGGAAACCGTCCGACTTGATCAGCACCTGCTCATCCAGGGTGGCGTTGTCAACGGTAATCGTACCGAACACCTCATCGTCAAAGGAAGTCTTTCCTTCTTCCGGGATGCTCTGGCGGATGACGAATTTCTCACCTTCGGCAATGCGCTTTTCACATTCCTCACGGGAAAGCTTCTTGCAGGGATCATCATATTTGAAGCTCTCGCCGGTGCCGGCCAGCGCTTCCCGCTGGGCGTCAATGACCGACTGGTCACAGAAGCAGTAATGGGCACCGCCTCTTTCAATGAGCTTCTTCGCATATTTCATATAGAGGCCGCTCTTGACGCGTTCGGACTGGACATAGGGGCCGTAATCACCGCCGACATCCGGGCCTTCGTCATGCTTGAGGCCGCACTCTTTCATTGTGCTGTAAATAATATCAGTCGCGCCTTCCACCAGGCGGCCCTGGTCGGTGTCTTCAATCCGCAGGATGAAGACTCCCTCCGGATCCTTCTTCGCGATCAGGTACGCATACAGCGCGGTGCGAAGATTGCCGATATGCATGTATCCGGTAGGACTCGGCGCAAATCTTGTTCTGACTGGCATGTTTATTCTCTCCTTCTTTCAACGTTCAATATTTTACTCCCGCACCCGTCTTTGGGCAATAAAAAGACGGCAGCCGCCGTCTTCGTCAGATCAGTCTGTGTAGTTGTCGAAATATCCCTGCACCAGGACAAAGGGCGTACCCTTGTCGCCGGAACCGGAAGTCAGATCCGCCAGGGAACCGATCAGGTCGGTCAGACGTCTGGGTGTCGTGCCTTCGGATTCCATCCTGCCGACAAGCTGTCTGTCCTTTTCCTGAATGGAACTGCGGATGGCATCCTTTAATTCATCACCCTTGAGGTCACGGAACGCGTCATCGGCCAGATACTTGAGCTTGAGCTCATTGGGGGTGCCGTTCAGGCCGGCGGTAAAGGCAGGGGAGACCACCGGGTCAGCCAGTTCCCAGATCTTGCCGACGGGATCCTTGAAAGCACCGTCGCCGTAGACCATGACTTCAATCTTCCTGCCGGTTTTTTCAAACAGTTCTTTCTGGATTTCATCGACCAGAGGCTGAGGATCGCGAGGGAACAGCTTGACTTTTTCTTCAGTTGCCTTGTTCGAACCCAGCAGGCCGTACTTTTCGTTGAAGCCGGAACCGCTGCGGGAAGCGTTCATCAGGTCATCCAGACAGCAGACTCGCTCGGCACCGGCCTTGAGCAGCTGCCGCTTTGTTCTCTTTCTGGTATGGATATCACAGGCAAGGACATTCTTCGTATAGTCCAGGATCGCCGTCGCATGGTTGGCGAAGATGATCTTTGCTTCGGCGCCTTCCTCTTCGATCAGCTGCTTGTAATAGGTAACATAGTCGACGCCGGTAAACGGATGGGAAGCGTTGCCGAACAGGGCGACAAACTGTTCTTCATCCAGGACGTCAGAATACGGGTTGACATCCTTTTCTTCAAGGAGTTCCTCATCAAACAGGTGGTTGCCGACTTCATCCGAAGGGTAGCTGAGCATCAGCACTACCTTTCTGGCACCTCTGGCAATGCCGCGCAGGCAGATGGCGAAACGGTTGCGGGATGTGATCGGAAAAATGACGCCGATATCCTCACCGCCCAGTTTTTCTCGAACATCATCCGCAATGTCATCGACGGTGCAGTAGTTGCCCTGGGCTCTTGCAACAATAGACTCCGTAATGGCAAGTACATCGCGGTCGCGCAGGGTATACTCGCCGTTAGCCTGGCCAGCCAGAACAGTGTCAATGATCATTGCCTTCAGGTCATCGCCGGTCTTGAGGATCGGAGCCCTCAGACCTCTGGATACAGTGCCGGAAATTCTTTCCATAATAATTACCTTCCTTTTTTGCGGTAACATTATACACGTGTTTGAACGGAAATGAGTTGGATTTACGAAAAAACCTGATCTTTCGACCAGGTTTTTCATGGCTGGGATAGAGAGATTCGAACTCCCGAAATGGCTGGTTCAGAGCCAGCTGCCTTACCGCTTGGCTATATCCCAATCAACGCTCATTTATTATACTTCAATCGCATACAGATGCAAGCTTTTTTTTTCAGAATTTTTGCATTTTTGATTCATGGATGCGTCTGCATCACGTATTCGCTCAGATATTCCTGAAAATGCTTTCTGACGATGCGGATCAGTTTGAGCATCGCCGGGCTGAAGTCAAACTCTTCTTTCCAGCAGAAACAGATCCTGTACGCGGGGATTCC
>JAFWCP010000053.1 GCA_017536845.1 Solobacterium sp.
CTACTTGAAAATCGTTAAGAGCGATGCTATAGTAATGACGTCAACAAAAACAGGAGGACTGAAATATGGAACAGAAAGCATTGGCCAGATGGCTGAAAGTGATCCTCGCCGGCGTTGCTGCATGCGGCCTGGCTGTCTATCTGATGATCATCCCCGGCTATGGCGGCAGTATGGCTTCCGCCTATCCGGAATTCTCGTATGCCTTTTATCCCTGGCTTTACTTCCTCTGGGGGACAGCACTGCCGATTTACGCGGCACTGTTCCTTGGCTGGAAGATTGCTGCAAATATCGGCAGCGACCGTTCTTTCACGGCGGAAAACGCGAAATACCTGAAGTGGATTTCCTGGCTGGCAGCCGGGGATGCAGGCTACTTCTTCATCGGCAATATCGTATTGCTGTTTGCAAACTGCAGCCATCCCGGCATTGCCCTGCTCTCGCTGCTGTTTGTCTTTGCCGGCATTGCGGTGGCGGTCGCGGCGGCAGCCCTGTCGCACCTGGTGAACCGGGCGGCTGACCTGCAGGAACAGAGTGATCTGACAATCTAGGAGGGCATCATGGAAGGAAAGATTATCTTTAACATCGATGTCATGCTCGCAAAACGGAAAATGAGCCTGACGGAACTGGCCGACCAGGTCGGGATTACCGTGACCAACATGTCGATCCTGAAAACCGGCAAGGCCAAGGCAATCAAAGTCAGCACGCTGGCAAAGCTGTGCGAGGTGCTGGACTGTCAGCCCGGCGACCTGTTTGAATACCGCAGGGAATGATCATGACAGGGAAAAGAATCCTGCGCCTGGCCATCCTGCTGATCAACTTCTTCGGGATCCTGTGCCTTGTGTACTATGGCTTTAAGTATCTCAGCCATGATACGACAGTGGCCAATCCCGATGCCATGCTTGCTCTGGAAGGATGGGACGCCGGCGGCTTTGCCTTGACCATCGGCCTGCTGCCCCTGTTCCTTGCCAACCTGGCGGCATATCTGACAGATGAGGAAAAGGGATGGAAGAAAGCGCTGTTCTTCCTTCCCTGTATCATCTGCCTGCTGACCGTCTCCCATTACTGGTTCTGTTCCTTCAACGGTGCGGCGCAGGCCGTCGTCAGGCTGCAGGCCATGGACACCGGGGAAGAGGAATATCTGCTGGTGTATGACAACGGCAGCACCGGCGTTCCAGAAGGCGAGCCGCAGATGAAAGAAGCTGTGTATACGGCGCGGGAAGCAGCTTTGCCCTTGCCGGAGGAGGGAATATTCTGGATGAGAAGGCACTGGAAGCAGCGGATGAAACGGTCCGCAGGATCCTGCAGCTGATTGCGGCAGGGGAGGCGAAGACCATTCGCGAAGTCAGGGTATTTGAAGATGACGGCAAATATTTTGCGGCCGTCATCCTGGAAGGCAGCCTGGAGGAACTCTGTCATTTCTATATCTATCACAAGGATGAAGACAGGATCAGACTGCTGGAAACCTGGAATCATTGGGAAGTCACCGGCGTTACGGCGGCAAAGGAGTAATTATGGGCATTCTCATGTGGATCGTATGCATCACGGCACTGCTGCTTGTGCTGGCCGGTGCTGCTTATGCAAACCGGCAGGCCTGTCTGGCCTTTGCCATCTGCTTTACAGTCATGATCAGCTTTTTCATCATCGGCTGCCTCTGGCTGACATCACCGATGTAGAAACCATACGCTCCGGCATCAGCCGGGGCTTTTTCCTGTATAATGACAGCAAAGAGGGAGGATGTATGATCAGCAACCAAAGAAAGCAGCAGCTGCTGCTGAAACTCAACAGACTGGAAGCCTATACGGAGATCCAGAACACCATGGGCAGGTTCATCGCCGAAATCAATTTTCGTGACCGTAAACGGGCTGAAGCATATTTTGCAGGCCGGGAAGATATTTCCCTGGAATATGCGGACGAAGGCGTTTTTGAAGGCACCAAAGCCGTTGCCGCAGGCCTGGACCTGCTGCTGGGAAAGGAAATCAGGGAAGGTGAGATGCTGGATCTGCAGCTGACCACGCCGATTATTGAAGTGGCGTCGGACGGTCAGACTGCCCGGGCAGTATGGTGGTCACCGGGGGCGGCATCAATTGTCAGGGATGGGCAGAAGCCGCAGGCCTTATGGGTCTGGGGTGACTTTGCCGTGGATTTCATCCTTGAAGATGGCAGCTGGAAGATCTGGCACCTGCATTACTTTACAACCATCAGATGTGATTACCACGCAGGCTGGGTGGATGATACTTCTCTGATCAACCGCCCCAATACCGCCATGCATCCCCTGGCGCAACCTTCCACATACCATAACCCTTACCATCCCAAAGCCATCCGCTATGGCATTCCCGCTGCCCCGTATCCGTAGGATACCTGGCGTGAAGAAGACAGGTACTGGATGCTGAGGAATGACAAGACGAGGTGAAAGCCATGATCACAATGGAAGAACTTGACCTGTTAAGTGAAGAAGAGTTTCTCGAAGCGGAAAAGACAGCCGCAAAGCTGATTGCTGTATGGGAGGTCAGGAACCTCAGAGGCAGGGCGGCCATCTTCCACGATGACCAGCATATCGGCCAGCCCCGCAAAGAACTCAAGGCCATGGAACATCCTTCCTTTGACGCTGCCGGGGAAATTGCCTTCCGCATGAAGCCGGTGGTGGATTCACTGGAAGGGAACATGCTGATACACCCGTTGACAACCCCGGTGGTGGAGGTCAATGATGACTGCACGGCTGCCCGGGCGACCTTCTGGTCACTGGGCATTGAAGGTCTTTCGAAATACCGTGAGACGCCGATGGCCATCCTGTCATTGGGCATGGTGCCGGGCACCCATGTGAAAATCAACGGGGAATGGCGGATCCTGGCCGGAAACTGGCAGAGGACAACCAAGAATGAATACCATGCCGGCTGGATTGATGACATGCAGGTGACCAACACCCGGCCGCCGTTAACAGAAGAGCAGGACCGTGCCTTCCTGGGGAAATACGCATATCAGAAGGATGAAAAACGTCAGCCCGTACCGGTGCCGCCTGCTCCTGATACATGGCAGGAATATCCGGAAGAAACCGACCCCTCCTGGCAGTACTGCCGGCTGAAAAAATAATCCAAAAAATTAGCACTCAGGCCTTGACAGTGCTAACAAACAGAGCTATAACATAAGTGAACAAAGGAAAAGAGAAGATCCAACAAGAATCCAAACCCTCCATTCCCTTGCTCAGACATAGTTCAGTATGAACATTCATGAGTAA
>JAFWCP010000586.1 GCA_017536845.1 Solobacterium sp.
CTGCTTCCCCGTCCGCTACCGCCCTGGCGACCTTTTCACCATAGACAGGATAGTCGCAGGAGCCGTATTCATCGGTGCCGAAGTTAATGACGGTGTGGCCTTTTTCTTCCAGATACTTCTTGATCGTGTTCTTCATGTCGACCGCTGTATGGTCGTTTCCCATTGCAATTCTCATTGTGCTGTCTTTTCCTCTCTTCTTTGTCTTCTCCAGATCAGGTACGCACCCAGCAGGAAGAGGAACAGGGCGATAAACTGGGACGTTGTAAACGGCCCGATATAGCCACGGATCTCATCCCCGCGGATGAATTCAATCATGAATCTGCCGATGCTGTAGAGCATCAGGTATAAGGCGCCGGTATCCTCAGGATGCTTCCCTCTTTCAAGATTTCGCCACAGTATGAAGAAAAGCAGGAAATCCAGGGCTGAGGAGATCAGCTGGGTGGGGATCAGCGGGACACCGGCCGGTGCGAGCGAGCCCTCCGGGAACACCACCCCGAAGTGTGATGTTTCCCTGCCATAGCAGCAGCCGGCCAGAAAACAGCCAAGACGGCCGAATCCCTGGGCCAGGGCTACCGAACAGATCAGGGTGTTGAAGTACTTCATGAAATCCCAGCGGTTCTTCTTCGCATATGCCATCGCGCCAAGGATGCCGCCGATGATGCCGCCGTAGACGACCCAGCCGCCCGAGCCAAGAACCGCAAGAGGGTTCTGCAGGAAAGTCTTCCAGTTGGTCAGGCAGTAGAACAGTTTGGAACAGCCCCAGCCGGCAGCCAGGCAGATAAAGACCAGGTTGTCGATCTTCTCTGTTTCCAGGCCATGCTTTTTCCCCAGCGATTCGCATACATAGAATGCCGCCAGGATGCCCAGGGCGATCATCACCCCGTAACCGTGTATCGTAACAGGACCAATATGAAACCAGTCATTGTACATGTCTTTTCCTCCCGCAACATTCTATGCCAAAAAAAGCAGGAAGAAAAGTTTTATACATGTTCCTCTTCCGATTCCACGCTTTCACTCACGACCTCAGCTTCTGTATCCACAACCGTGGGACCTTCTTCCGGAACAACGACGGTTGCCAGATACCGGCTGTAGCCGTTGGCCAGAAACAGCGTGATGACAAGGTCGGACAGGCCGCAGAAGATCAGCGAGCCGCCGATGACCCGGAACAGCACCGCCTGGGCAGCTGATGCGGACAGGAAGAACATGACCGCAAACCCCAGGATGATGCTTACAATGGCAAGGATGAAATAGTATTTCGCCTGGCCATACTGAATCCGCAGGGCGGTCACCGCCTGCTGCAGTTTCAGAAAGCCGCTGGCAACAATGACCAGGCCGAGAAAGATCGGCACCAGGCTGAACAGCAGTTCCCGCTTTGTAATAATCAAAGCCCCGCCCAGCAGCCATAACAGGCCGTATGCAAATTCATTCCGGTTGAATACCTTCTGGATATCGGTGGTGAAATACAGAATCAGGTTCAGCACCCCGTAGGCAATCATCATGATGCCCGAGATGTAGCAGATCACATTTGAAGATGCCTCAGGAAACAGGCAAAGCAGCACCCCGGCCGCAATGAATGCAGCTCCGGTGATGATGCGGCTCCATTTCAGTTCCTTTAACATGACAAGTCCTCCTTCTCTATATATAATGATACCGATTTCCGGCGGATCTGCCATGGCAAATCCGCCAAAGCGTATGAAAAATAAAGGAGGAAACCATGAAAATCATCTTTGCGACCGACCTGCCCGCTTCAAAACGGGATCGTTTTACTGCCCTGTACAGCGACATTCAGTTCATCAACCGCAGTCATTATGACCTTTCTGACGTCCTGGACGCAGATGTCATCCTCGGCAACCTGCCCACCGACGTCATCCGCCGGTGCACAAACCTGAAATGGCTGCAGCTTGACAGTGCCGGCGCCAACAATTACAGCTTCCTGGGCGATGATGTCATTCTGACCAATGCCTCCGGTGCCTATGGCGAAGCCATTTCCGAGCATATGCTGGCAGCGATGCTGATGGGATTGAAGAATCTTGGCCGCTATTATGACATGCAGAAGGAACATGAATCCTATAACCTTGGTTCCGTCAGGACGATTTCCTGTCTGAAGGTGCTTTCCGTCGGCATGGGTGATATCGGTTCTTCCTTTGCGCAGAAGCTCTCCCTGCTGGGGGCTGAGGTATACGGTGTCCGCCGCTCCGTCCATGATGTACCGGACTATGTCAAGGGCATGTATACCATGAAGAATATGGATGACATCCTGCCGGAATGCGACGTCGTTGCCCTTTCCATGCCGGAAACCCCGGAAACCATCCGGATGTTTGATGAAGCCAGACTGCGCCGCATGAAGAAAGACGCCATCCTGGTCAATGTCGGCCGGGGCTCCGCCGTGGATACGGACGCTCTGTTCCGGGTCATGCGGGACGGCCATCTGGCGGCGGCCTGCCTGGATGTCACCGACCCTGAACCCCTGCCGAAAAACCATCCCCTCTGGACGGCTGATCGGGTATATATCACCCCGCACATTTCCGGAAGGTTCAATGCTGAAGTCACATATGACAAGGTGCTTGCCATCTTCGAAAAGAACCTGAAGCATTATCTGAACGGCGAGCCGCTCGAGAATGTGGTGGATAAGAAAATCGGATATTGAAAATGTGCCGGTCCGGCACATTTTTTCATTCGTTGAACAAGGCGATGCCCTGCACGGTATGACTGCCCCCTCTCAATTCCGGAAGAAACGGATACATGAAGCCGCGGCCGCCATGTGTATACGTCAGAATGTTCTCAAGAAGCGGCCGGTCATATTCGGCAGTGTTGGTAAACACGGCTGTGATAATTCCGGACACATTCCCGGCCTGAGCAGGCAGTGAGAAATGCCAGGTCAGTGTACTGCTGTCAAAGGCATACGGCCTGCCGGTACAGAGGACACCGTCTGATTCAAAAAAGATCGTACAGTCCGCATCCCTCAGATTTGCCACACCGCCATGGGCAGAAGAACCGACTTCCAGCCGGACAATTTCAAACGATCGCTCTGCCGGCCCCTGCAGCCAGGTAAACGTGTCCCTGACCATCCATTCATGAGCATCCATCCGGATCAGTTTTTCTTCAATCTGCAGACGGCCGTCATGCATGATAAACTCTTCTGTCTGTGCGGCTGTTTCCCATGCTTCTGATATTTCAGAAACCGGGCTTCCTTCAGCATAATATGCCGGATACCGGTTCAGGCAGTAAGAAGGGACGGCCACAAAAGCCAGAATGGCCAGAAGCCCGGCTGTCAGAATCTTTCCATAGCTCCATGGCAGCAAGGTCAGCGTAACATCATAGCGCATCAGGCTGCGCCTGAAGGGAATCAGAAGCAACGGCTCAGCAAGCAGAAACAGCAGGCATACGGGTACAGTCCGGATCCCGGAAAAGAACATCTGGACAATGCCGCCGACCGCCAGGATCCAAAGTAAACGGCTGCCCTTGCCGCTGGATATGATCAATAACGTCAGTACCGTCAGCCGTATCGCCAATGCCGCTGCCTTGAGGAAAGGATACCAGGGATACATCGCATTGAATATGGAGCCTCTGAATACAATGGTCAGCAGACTGAACAGCAGCCCGCCGGCTGATGCAGTCAGGCATTTTCGAAATGCACTGTTTTCACCACGCATCATCAGCAGGCCTGTACAAAGGTATACATACCCTGCCGCAAGCATGATTTCATTGAGGGAAGCACCTACCAGGAACAAACCAGTGCAGAGGCAGAAAGCCACCCGCTTCATCGGATGAATCCTGCCGAGATCAGCCAATGATTTTTCATTCATCTTCAAGCACCTTCTTTCGCAGTTTACGGCGCAGCCGATACAGTCTGCCTTCCACGCCTTTGACCGACAGACCGGTTTCACAGGCGATTTCCTTCAGTTCCTGATCCAGATAATACCTGCGCCAGAACAGTTCACGATCCGATCTTTTCAATGTGCCGACAGCTTCTTCCAGTTCACTGATGCGTTCTCTGATGCTGTCATCATTACCCACTGCCAGCGCTTCTTCCAGAGGGATGATCGGTACGGTCTTCTTTCTGATGCGGCTGACTGCCGTGCTGCGGGCAATCACGCTCAGCCAGCTGTTGAAGGAGCCTTTTTCTTCGTCATAATCATCGATGTGATCCCATACCTTCAGAAAGATATCATTCATGCATTCCTGGACGTCCTGGTCATTGCGCAGGATGGGACGAATCAGATAGCGGACCAGCGGCATGTACGCATCCATCAGATCCGGCAATGCGTTTTCATCTTTGCGTTTCAGCCTTTCCATCAGATCCATCATTCATCCGCTCCTTCACCCTATCATACGCAGGATTGACTGCCGATCCCACAAAAAAAGCAAAAAAAATGGAGACCAATCGTCTCACGCCTCTATATCACCTGACCGCGGTCAGTTTATTGCTGTATTTCGCTCCCTGCAGCTCGCAGGGATTTGTCGCTGTATTTCGCTCCGTGAGGTTTCACGGATTTGCTGCTGTATATCGCTTCATGGCGTTCACCATGAATTTGTCGCTGTATTTCTCTCCGTGAAGGTTTCACGGATTTGTTGCTGTATATCGCTTCATGGCTTTCACCATGGATTTGCAGCTGTATTTCACCTCACGGTAAATCGTGAGTTTGTGCGTGTATTTCAATCGTAACGGGGGTGGTTACGATGTTGTTTCCCAACGCGCTCAAAGAGTATACTCGTATAACAAATGCTTGTCAACACTTTTTTGAAAAAATTTTGTGTTTTATACAGGAAACTCTGCATAATGCTATAATTCTGGAAAGAAAGAAGGAACCATGTATGACACAGTTTTATGAGCAGGTCAAAGAACGGATGATCCGCTACGCTGAAATTGACACCCAATCCGACTCCCATTCTCAAAAAACCCCGACAACGAGGAAGCAGTTTGACCTGGCGGTCATGCTGGAAAAAGAACTCAACGACATCGGCGCAGCCGAAGTATACCTGGACCGTGATGCCTGTGTTGTCTATGCCTGCCTGCCGGCAAATGTGGCCGCTGATTCATTCGGACTGATCGCCCACATGGATACAGCACCCGATGCTCCGGGAGCCAACGTGAAACCATGGGTTCTTGAGCACTATGATGGCAAGGATATTGTCTTAAACGCTGAAAAGCAGATCGTAATGTCGCCAGAGGACTTTCCCAATCTGAAGCACTATATCGGCCAGGATCTGATCCTGACCGACGGAACCACCCTGCTTGGCGGGGATGACAAAGCATCCATTGCGGCCATCATGACCATGGCGGAATATCTCATTGCCCATCCGGAAATCCCTCATGGCCGTATTGCCCTGGCCTTTACGCCGGATGAAGAAGTCGGCGGCCTTGCGAAAGACCTTGATTTTGTCCGTTTTGGGGTTCCGGTTGCCTATACCCTTGACGGCGACCATCTGGGCTGGTACATGGATGAAACCTTCAACGCTTCCCAGGCTGTCATTACCATCAAAGGGCGCAGCGTGCATACCGGCACTGCCAAAGGCATCATGATCAATGCTGCTGAACTTGCCATGGAATTCGTACACGCCCTGCCGGCTGAGCAGAAACCGCAGTATACCGAAGGACGGGAAGGCTTCTTCCATGTGATTTCCGTTCACGCGGATTGTGAATATGCAAAAATCGAACTGCTGATCCGTGACCATGACGCCCTCCGTTTCAAGGAGCGTGAAGACATGGTCCTCAGCATCGGCAGCTGGCTGAACCGTCATTATCCCGGTGCTGTTGAGGTAAAGATTGAAGAACAGTACCGATCCATGAAGGAAGTTGTTGACAAGGTGCCCTGGATGATCACCCGGCTGGTCAAGGCCATCGAAGCCTGCGGCATCCAGCCTGTCCAGGAAGCATTCCGCGGCGGCACGGACGGTTCTGCCCTGTCCCATCGTGGGCTGCCATGTCCGAACCTGTCGGCAGGATATGAGAATGCCCACGGCCGGTTTGAGTATGTGCCGATCCAGTCCATGGAAAAAAATGTCGAAATCCTGCTGAAGCTGGCGGAAATCTATGCCGGCGGAAACCCTTGCAGATAAATGATCTGCAAAATCAGAATGAATACAGAGTCGGGTGTACAGCCTGGCTTTTTCATGTTCTGCGCATTCTCCTGACTGCTGTTTCATCTGCTGTAACTGACGAGCGGGCTTTCATCCGGAACATCGCTGATTTACCCTGCCTGTTTCCATTTTCACATATCAATGCTGTGAAATAATACAATTGTTTTACCCACCGTCAGCAGCACATTCAGTGTATTTGTCGGGCAGCTCAAAGCGAGGTGTTTCTATGTCAGTACTTCAGGATGCAGTCAAAGAAAATCTTCAAAAGAAATCTGTACGTGCAAAGCCTTTACGCAAAAAATATGCAAAAGCGCCGCAAAGGAAAAATCCGCATAAAAGCAGTGAGCGGAAAAGCGTATTACCATCCTGTTTATCGCTGCAAAGATAAAGTTCGTACAGTGATTCCGACATCGACATCACTTCCGGAACAATGGTTCAGGCCAAAGAAAAACGGTCGATTCCGACCGTTGTTTCATGTGTCTTATTCGCTGACGGTGTAGTCTGTGTATGTACCTTCCAGCGCTTTTGTCTGGTTGGCGACATTCAGGACATCGGAGATGATGGCACCGGGTTCGGTGAAGAAACGGCGGGATGCTTCGATTTCCTGTCCATTTGCCTCTACCTTGTATCCGGCGGGTTCCATGATGTCGGTGAAGCTGGCTGCCTTTTCAACATCCGCAAATGTGACCTTGTGAATCACGTTCACCAGTGTATCCTCCGGATACTTTTCGTTGAATTCCGCATCCTTGGCAAGAACGCCGGAAACAAATTCCGCATCCAGATAAGGATAGATTGCCAGCACTTCCTTGACCGCGCTGTCTTCTTCCTTTACTTCTTCTTCATCATCGGTGATCTTGACGAAATGAATCTCATCGTCGTCTTCATTCTCGTCCTTTTCCTTATCCTGCTTGATCTTCTCATAGGCAACTGCCGCTACTGCCGCTGCAGTGATTGCCGCTGTGGCAAAGCCGATAATCAGTCTGTTCATTCGGGCTACTTCCTTTCGTACAGCTTATATTCTATCACATTTGTGCAGGTCTACATACTCCATAATTGAAACCGCATTGGCAGCTGCGCCCTTGCGGATCTGATCGCCGCAGCACCACAGGACAAGGCCGTTTTCGCTTGTCAGGTCTTTTCTGATACGGCCGACATGGACAAGGTCCTGGTTGCTTGTTTCCAGCGGATTGGGTACATGGTCCTTGACAAGGACATCACCCTGGAACCCGGCAACGGCCTTTTCGGCATCTTCAATGGAGACAGGCTTTTCGGTTTCGAATACCACGGAAATGGAATGGGAACGGAAGACCGGCACACGCACGCATGTGCAGGTAACCTTCAGATCCGGCAGATGCATGATCTTGCGGCCTTCATTCTGCATCTTCATTTCTTCGGTTGTATAGCCGTTATCGAGATAGGAGCCGATTTCCGCAATGCAGTTATAGGCAATCTGCATCGGGAATACCTTTGCTTCGATCGGTTCGCCTTCTTCCAGTGCCTTGACCTGGCTGCTGAGCTCATGGAAGCCGTTGATGCCGGCACCGGAGACAGCCTGGTAGGTTGTTGCACTGACCTTGGTCAGCGGGGAAAGCTTTGAAATCGGGGCAAGCGCCATGTAGGTGATGATTGTCGAGCAGTTCGGGTTGGCAATCAGGCCATTGTGCTTTAAGGCATCTTCGCCGTTGATTTCCGGAACGACAAGGGGGACATCCTCTTCAAGACGGAAGGCGCTGGAGTTGTCGATATAGACCGCACCGGCCGCCTTGATCATAGGACGGTAGAACTTGGACATGGCGTTGGAAACGGCGCCTAATACATAGTCAAGGCCGGCCAGCGTATTCTCATCCGCAACCTGCAGGGCAATGTCCTGGCCCTTGTACTTCAATGTCTTTCCCAGGGAACGTTCCGAAGCGAAGAGTCTGATTTCTTCGCAGGCGATATTTCTTTCTTCGATGCATTCCAGCATCTGTCTGCCGACGGCGCCCGTTGCGCCAAGAATTCCGATTTTCATACTGTTTTCTTTTCCTCCGCGATGAATTTATCGTAAATGCAGTGAATTGCTTTTTCAAAATCTCTGTTTTCCACGCCGACCACAATGGACAGCTCATCGGCCGTCTGGTTGATGATCTTGATGTTGATATGGTTGCGGCCGAATTCGCTTAAGAAACGGCCGGAAGCACCGGGCACGGCCTTCATGCCGCGGCCGACAACCGCGACCAGGGCAATATGGTCTTCAATCTTCATGTCATCCGGTGCCAGTTCCTTCTTGATGCGGGCAACAATGTCATACAGGCAGTTGTCAACAGCCCGGGACGCCATGATGACCGAGAAGGTATCAACCGTGACCGGTACGCTTTCAATGGAAACCCGGAAGTCCTCGAAGATGCTCAGCAGCCTGCGCAGGAAGCCGACTTCAGCCGAGCTGTGGCTCTTGATGAGGGTGATGCATGTATAATCCTTACGCCCGGTGATGCCGGTCACCGCATGGGGCGGGTCGATGGCATCGATTTCCGAAGTATCGTTCATGATCATGGTGCCGGGATTGTCCGGTTCATTGGTATTGCGGATGTTGATGGGGATGTTCTTGTTGCGCACCGGGAACACCGCATCATCGTGCAGGACGTTGGCGCCCATGTAGCTCATTTCCCTTAACTCATTGTAGGTGATGCAGGGAATCCGCATCGGGCTGTCAATGATCCGCGGGTCAGCCACCAGGAAGCCGGAGACATCCGTCCAGTTTTCATAGACATCCGCCCCGACGATGTTGGCGATGACCGAGCCGGTGATATCCGAACCGCCGCGGCTCATGACCTTGATGACGCCGTTGGGCAAGGCCCCATAGAAACCCGGGATGACCACCTTCTTTTCGCTCTGGGCACACCTTTCCAGCAATGCCGCTGTGCGCTCCATATCGATCGTGCCGTCATAGTGGAAGGCGATGCAGTCGGCTGCGTCAACAAATTCCGCATCCAGATATTCCGCCAGCAGGCGGGCTGTCAGGTATTCCCCGCGGCTGACCAGGAAGTCGGTGGACAGGTCCCTGGTCATATGCCTTTCAATCATCTCGAATTCACGGTCAAGGTCGGTGGTAAGGTGCAGGTCTTCCTTGATCTGGTAATACTTTTTCTTCACCAGGTCAAAGATGCTGTGATAGGAAACACCATAGCGTACGTGTGCTTCGCACAGGTACAGCAGGTCGGTGATCTTATGGTCTTCGTGCGATTCCTTGCCGCAGGCGGAAGTCACAACGAACTTCCGGGTCGGATCGGACATGACGATATTCTTTACCTTTGTCAGCTGCCTGCTGTTGGCGACCGATGAGCCGCCGAATTTGACTACCTTGATCATTCTGCAACCTCCGCGATGAACAGTGCCGGATCAGCCGCCGTCTGTACCATCATATTCATTTCAAGCAGTGAGATTTCCTTTGTCAGGAAGGTGTTCTCACCGACATACCGGTCAATGATATCATTCATGAAGGCTGATTTCACGGAATGAATATAGAACCTGCCGGTATGTTTGGTATTGTCAATATGCACATGATCCTTGGGATTGATCTCAGGATCCTGGTTCTTCCAGATATCGACGACATTCTGCACCACGGCATGGGCGGTAGGCAGGCAGCCTGCCCCCTGGCCTACAAATGTCGCTGCGCCGAGTGTCTTTGACTGGCTTTCAATGGCATTGAAGTTCTTCGGGATATCCGCAAAGATATCCTCCTTCTTCAGCATCATCGGCATGACCGCCGCGGCTACCGAACCATCCTTCATCGCCGCCCGGCCGAC
>JAFWCP010000587.1 GCA_017536845.1 Solobacterium sp.
CAGCTCAAAAAGCTCGGTGAATTCTACGCAAAGGCAATCCACGACCTTTACGGCCTTGACTTCGACGTGCTGTTCGGGCCTGCCTATAAAGGCATCCCGCTTTCGGTCATCACCGCCGCCGCCATTTATGAGCTCTACGGCGTGAAAGTCCGTTACTGCTCCAACCGCAAGGAAGAAAAGGACCATGGTGATGCCGGCATCCTGCTTGGCGCAAAGCTCAAGGACGGCGACCGTGTCATCATGATTGAAGATGTCACCACGTCCGGCAAGTCGATGGAAGAGACCGTCCCTCTGCTGCGGTCCATTGCCGATGTTGAAATCAAGGGTCTGATCGTTTCCCTCAACCGCAACGAAAAGGGCAAGAGCAATATCACCGCCCTCAGGGAAGTTTCACAGCTTTACGGTTTTCCGACCGGTGCGATTGTCTCAATGCCGGAAGTCGTGGAAATCATGAAGGAGAAGAATCTGCTGGATGAAGACCTTCTGCAGCGGATCGAGGCATACTACAGACTGTACGGTGCCACAGAATAAGGCCATAAAAGGCGTAAGATACCACGGATGGAACAAGGACTGCCTGTGCCCTGTAAGGGAAGCAGTCCTTTTATGACGGAAGAATCTCCAAAGTTTTTGGGGGAAACACCAAAGATAATGGGGGAGATTCTGGGGGCTTGAGTCACATTAAGTGCTTCTGAATTACACTACCCGAGAGAGAAATCTTTGAACTTCCGGGCGGAATACTTCCTTTGCAGCAACCATTAGAATTCTTGTATGAATCCGCCAGTATGCACAGGTTCTGGACTTACACTGCGGTGATTCTGATTCGCAAAAATAAGGCTGGCTTTATCAATGACCCAAGCTGTTTTTGAGTCCATTTTATCAATTAGAATATTAAAGTAGTATATTATTGGAAATAATGTCATGAATTTTTGAAAAATAATAATTCTTGATTGGGCAATTAATATTGCTTATATTGAGTGACAGAATTTGTTGTATAATATTAGCGGAGGTAATTATGAAAAAACTTTGTTTGATTTTCATCTCAATCTGTTTTGTAATATGTACTAAAACCGGTATTCACGCTGATTATCCTCTCCAACTTATCTTTTCAACATGCAGCGTGGTGTGGGAAATGTAACATATACTGTGAATGGATCAGCCTCAACATATACATCTTATATTAATAGTGCAGCAGATAACCGGATGTATACCGGGTGGAGCAATCCAGTTTATATGACAGCTGTTTCCAGTACGTATGGTCCCAATATTGATGTTTATTCGTATTCTGGCTACGATAACACAAACGCCTGCACGCTGTTTTATCAAACTGGAGCCACTGCAGTAAATCCTAACACTTCCCAATGGTATTATAATGAGGCTTATTTAAACCTGACTTGCATGAATACGATTAAGCAGGAGCCGTGATCAGACATGAGTTCGGCCACTGTTTTGGATTAGCTGATTATAATTCTAATGTAAACAGCATTATGTGTCAGGAATCTGCTGGCCGGGCTGTGAGCACGGTTCAATGGTGTGATAATGCGGCAATACTGGTTTTATACGGAAGTTGATTCTGGAGGTGTATGATGAAAAAAATATCAATCTGTCTGATCACTCTCATGCTTGCCGGCTGCAGTGTTTCTGCCGGCAGTCTCACAGTATCTGAAGAAGCGGAGAGCTTTGCCGTGTCGGAATCGATTGCTTCCGGAGGGAAATCAGATGATGTTCCTGAATACAAAGATTACAGTGCCGGATACGTCATTGATGATACATCTCTGGTGATTAACGCCGAAGCTGATCATGTGTTTGATTTCTCTGATCCTGAAATCTTAAAGCAGCACAGCGATTCGATTTTCCTGGGAACGATCATTTCCAAAGACGGTGCAACCGCAATCGGTGATGATGGAAGCTTTCTCGGCATTCCCTATACTTTGGGAACCATTGCCGTACAGGAGGTCTATTTAGGAGAAGCAGAACCGGTTGTTTCTTTCCGTCGGGCAGGGGCGCTCATGCCGCTTGATGCGTATCTGGAAGGTTCGCCACAGGAAAGAAAAGATAAGATCAGATCCCTGCTTAAGGATCCTGACCAGCCGGTGATTGTCTCTGCTTTTTTCCTGGATGACATAAACCCGCAGGTTGGAAAGACATATCTTTTCCATGCGCTGAAAACGGGTGATCTCTGCACGCTGATCGGCGAAAGATATGGCTGCAGGGAAGTGATGATGTCTGACGATACATACTGGCTGGCCGATCCGGCTGAAGAAGAAAGAAACATCACTCTGGAAGCATATTTGGATGCGTATGTCCGGTAAACGTGCTTCCGCAGTTACAGCATCATTGCTGCCCGCCTGTCATGACAGGCGGGTCTTTTCTTAAGTGACATGAACAGAAAGATTTTTGATCAAAACAGTCCATTTTGTGCTTGCTTATGATCATAGAAGCAGTATATAATAATTTTCGGCATCTTCATGTCGTTTTATTTGTGAAGATGTAACAACTCACACAGTGGATTCACTTTCCCGTGCATGCATTGGCATGTTGATTGTGCTCGAAGCTGTGGCGGAAAACAACGGAAAGAGAGGTAAACAAATTTTATGGCTGTTGTTTCAATGAGGAAAATGCTGGAGAACGGCGTTCATTTCGGTCATCAGACACGTAAGTGGAACCCGAGAATGAGACCGTACATCTACACAGCAAAGAATGGCGTCTACATCATCGATCTCGAAAAGACAAGAGAAGAGCTTGAAAAGGCTTATGCGGAAATCAAGAGAATCACCGAAGACGGCGGCAAGATCCTGTTTGTCGGCACAAAGAAGCAGGCACAGGCCACCATCCTGGAAGAAGCTCTGCGTTCCGGCAGCTTCTATGTCAACCAGAGATGGCTGGGCGGCACATTAACAAACTACCGCACCATCCAGAAGTCCATCAAGAAGCTTCTCGAAATCGAAGAGATGGAAACAAGCGGAACCATCAACCGTTACACGAAGAAGGAACAGGCTCAGCTGCTCAAGAAGAAGGAAAGACTCGACAACTTCCTCGGCGGCATCAAGGAAATGAAGAAGCTTCCTGATGCAATCTTCGTCGTCGACCCGCTGGAAGAACACAACGCGGTTGCCGAAGCGAAGAAGCTCAATATCCCGGTATTCGCGTTAATCGATACCAATGCCGACCCGACAAGCGTCGACTATCCGATTCCTTCCAATGACGATGCGCTGCGTTCCGTCAAACTGATGGTCAGCCTGATTGCGGATGCCGTAGTTGAAGCAAAGGGCGGTGTGCTGGAAAATGCGTACCAGGAAGACGAGACTGTTGAAGACATCACCATGAAGGATGTCATCATCAATGTCGAACAGCAGGCGGCTGAATACGAAAAGAGAAGAAGACAGAAGTATGAAGAGCGCCGTGCTCAGATGCAGCAGCGTCGTTACAACGGCGAGCGCAGAGTCTTCAGAAGAGACGGCAACGGCACACGTGCAAAGGCAGAAGCTGCAGCTGAAAACACTGCTCCGGCAGAAGCTGCTGCAGAAGCACCGAAACAGGAGGTAACTGAATAATGGCTATCAGTGCAAAACAGGTTAAAGAACTGCGTGAAATGACCGGCGCAGGCATGATGGACTGCAAGAACGCTCTGTCCGCAACCGACGGCGACATCAAGAAGGCAATTGACTGGCTCCGTGAAAAGGGCATTGCCAAGGCTGAAAAGAAGTCCGGCAGAATCGCTGCGGAAGGTCTGGCACGTGTTCTCATCGACGGCAACAAGGCTGTTGTTGTTGAAATCAACTCTGAGACAGACTTCGTCGCCAAGAACGACAAGTTCCTCACACTGCTTGACACCACGCTTGCAACAATCATGAACAGCGATGCTGAAACTGTTGAACAGGCTCTTGCTCTGGCAACAGCTGACGGCACACTGAACGACACTGTCATCAACGCGACAGCAGTCATCGGCGAAAAGATCACTCTGAGAAGATTCGCCAGACTCGTCAAGTCCGATGATGAACTGTTCGGCACCTATACCCACCAGGGCGGCAGAATCGTTGCTGTCGCGGTTGTCAAGGGTACAGACGCTCAGGTTGCCAAGGAAATGGCCATGCAGATTGCTTCCATGAACCCGACATACGTTTCCAGAAACGATATGCCGCAGGAAATCATTGACCACGAAAGAGAAATCCTGAAGGCCCAGGTTGCCAATGACGAATCACTGGCTTCCAAGCCTGACAAGGTCAAGGCCGGCATCGTTGAAGGCCGTCTGTCCAAGAACCTCATGGATATGTGCCTTGTTGACCAGGAATTCTTCCTCGATACAAACATGAAGGTCGGTGCTTACCTGAAGGAAAAGGGCTGCTCGGTCAGAACTTTCGTCAAGTACACAGTCGGCGAAGGCATCGAGAAGAAGGAAGAGAACTTCGCGGAAGAAGTCGCGAAGATGGCTGCTTAATTCTGAAAACCGAAGAAAAGGGAATCCGCGTAAAGCAGATTCCTTTTTTTCTTTCCGGGAATATGAAAACTGCCGGTCAGGCATCCCATATGGAGCAGACCGGCAGTTTCTCTGTTTTTGCAGACCGTCTTACTTCTTGATGAATTTCTGGTAGACGTAAATCACGATCACCGCCCCGATGACGGCGAAGATCAGGTTGCCGATATAGCCTGTTGCCTTTAAGCCGACCAGGCTTCCGACCAGTGTGCCGACGATGCCGCCCAGGATGCCCAGGAAGCAGTTCTGCACGATATTTGAGTTATCGACTTTCATCAGTCCCGCTGCCAGGTAACCGGCAATTGCACCGACGATCAGATCCATGATCAGCATGATGAATAATGTCATTTATCGTACCTCCTTTGTGTACGGATTTATTGTATCACACTCATCGCTATACGAAAGAGATGTGCCATGATCTTAAGAAAAAATCAAGATTCATTTCCAATGACGTAATGAAGCAGGAAGCCTTCCCGGATCCCGGTATCCGAATAGTGGATGGTTTCCGCCTGATAAAAGTCAGCGATTTCCAGGATCATATGCAGGCCCGGCAGAAAGACCTTCCGGCGGGCAGGGTCAACGCGTTTCAGGAAAGCGGCTGTGGCCAGAGGATCATTGGCCTGAATGTCTTCAAAGATCTTCCGCAGCTTCGCCACCGGCATGACACTTCCTGTCTGATAGAGCGTATCACACACAAAGGACGCGTAGCGGCAGGTGCCGCCGATCCCGACAAGATGGCTGCAGACAGTCTTCAGGCTGGGATACTGTGCTGCGGCAAGTTCGATTTCCTTACGGCACTCGGGCGTATCCAGCGGCAGGTGGGCCAGGCGCACACAGCCAAGGTGAAAGCTCATCGCATCAATGATTTCGCCGTCGGCAAAAGAGATCAGCTCGGTTGAGCCGCCGCCGACATCAAAGGCGATGCCGTCTTTGATGTCAGCCACGGAAAGCCGTGAGCCGTAAAAATCACAGGCCGCTTCCTCATAGCCGGTCAGCGGATGGATGACAAAGCCGGTTTCCGCCAGGGCGTCCACCAGTTCCTGCACATTTTCAATGCGGCAGGGCTCGGTGATATCAGCGTGCATGACTGTCACACCACACTCTAACGCCTTGTCCTTGTATTCAAACAGCACTTTCTGGGTCCGTATGATGCCTTCTTTGTCCATGATGCCGTCATGGACATAGTCGATCAGGTGGACAGGCCGGGAATCATGAAACCTGACAGCAGGCCTGCCGTCCTGCATTTCATAGATGATCAGTACAACCGTATTGGAACCGATATCAGCAATTGCGTATTCTGACATGAATTCAACCCCCTTGTTTATAATGATAACAAAAATTGTCAAAACCGGTGCGGTCAATGATATAATGATTGACGAAATTGGAGGAAACCTATGTATAAACGTGTTCTGCTGAAACTCAGCGGCGAAGTGCTTGC
>JAFWCP010000588.1 GCA_017536845.1 Solobacterium sp.
GCCTTCCGGAATCTTTTCAGGATCATTGCCGCGGTTCCTGACAGCCTGGTTGCCGCAGCGGCGCAGGAGATCAGTCACATCGACATGATTGAGGATCTCCAGATAGAACATCTGGAAATCCTTGAGCAGCAGTTTCTTCAAAGAGAAACTGACGGTGAGGTACCCTTCCTCTTCCGCATCACGCCGGATCTGCCTGAGCGCGTAGGTTTTGCCGCTGCCTTCACGGCCGGTAATAAACTTGATTTTCGAACCTCCCTGGGCAATGTATTCCTGCAGATAATACTTCTTCCAGAAATCAGTCAGGAATGCCAGCCCGGAGGATGACTGGTATCGCGTCATACTCTGTACTCTCTTACAGCATGCTCTCTTCGAACTTTGCTGCAATCAGATAGTTCTGGTGGCCGGTGGAATCGAGAATCCGGATCGGGTTGCCTTTGACCAGTTCTCTGTTTGTATCAAAATCAAGCTTTCTGCCGTCTTTGGTAATTCTGGTTTCGCTGTTGTACAGGCGGGCAAGGTCAAAGGCAAAACTCAGCCTGTCGTATTCCTTCCTGGCCCTTGCCGTCGGTGCCATGTACTTGTAGATGTCGCTCATCTTGACAAAGCCGCCGCCTTTCTTCCCTCTGAAGAGGATGGCTGTATCATACCCCTGCGCGAACTCTTCCAGGAAGCGCTCCTCGTTGAAGGGAGTCTTCGCCATCTTGTCCTGTGCTGCCTTGATTTTATCCACCAGCGTTGACGGCCTGAGGCAGGATTCCTTCTTCTTGTCGATCGTGACATCCAGAGTCTCCTTGTTCAGGGTCAGCCGGGACGGGAACATTTCCAGAATCGTACTGCTGTCAGACTGGACATCAATGCCTCTGGCACCGCATTCCGCAATGATGTCTTCCTTGAAATCACCGCTGCGGAAATATGCTTCCTGGTCAAAACTGCCGGTCGTTTCCATTGTCTTCTTCAGCTGTTCAGCCGCTGCAGCAAGCTGTTCCTGCATGGCCGCAAGTGCCTTTGCGGCATTCTTCAGATCACCGCCTGCCAATGCCGCGGTTACCTTTTTTGCTGATTTGTGGGCATTGCCGGCAGCCGTTTCCGCCGCCTTGGCGGAATCGCTTACCTCTTTGTAAAACTCTTCATAATTCATATTGTTTTCAGTACTCCTTCCGTTAACCGCTGTATTATACCATCATATAAGGATGAGTATACAGCAATCCCATCGTGTATAATGCTGATATGGAACTTTACGAATGGCAGAAAGACTGCCTGAAAGCGTGGGAAGAAAACAGCCGAAGAGGGATCGTTCATGTCGTCACCGGCGCCGGGAAAACCATCCTTGCCCTGGCCGCCATGGAAAAGATCCGCAAAGAGATTCCGGATGTGCAGGTCCGCATTGTCGTACATACCATCCAGCTGGCCGGGCAATGGCGCCGGGAGCTGAGGAATTTCTTTCCTGAGCTTGACTTTACCGGCAGGGACATTGCCATGTTCCACAGCGGCCTGGAAAGTCCCATCAATGCCCCTTTCAGCATCTATGTCGTCAATACGGCCAGAGAGTGTATCAGTGACCATATCGACAAGGCCATGGCGGCAGGGCATGCAACCTTCCTTGTCTGCGATGAATGCCATCACTATACCGGTGAATGCAACCGGATGATTTTCAGTTTCCGCCGGATGCCCCATTTCAACGAATCCCTGTACGCGGCTATCGGCCTTTCCGCAACGCCGTATACCCGGTATTACGCCGATGTGCTCGTTCCGGCATTAGGAAAAGAAATCTGCCGTTATGACCTGGAAGCCGCGGTCAGTGACGGCCTGGTCAGTGACTTTGTCATCCTGAATACCGGCCTGCGTCTGAGCGGGGAAGAAGCGGAAGAATACGGGGATCTCTGTGACCGCATCAGCAAGCAGTACGGACGGGTGCTGTACGAGTGTCCTGCCATCAAATCCATGCCGGCCGATGAGCTGATGGCTTTTCTGTATGATGCCGCAAAGAATGAGCCTGATACGGAAGTCGGCAGGCTTGGCCTGCTGATCATCCGGCGCAAGGACCTCATCCGCAATGCCTCTGCCCGCATCCCCTGCGCGGTTGATCTGATCAGCCGTCTGCGAGAGGATGAGAAAATCATCCTGTTCTGTGAGTATATCGAGCAGGCAGACAGCCTGTATGCCCGGCTGAAAGCCCATTTCCCGGGACGTGTATGCCGGTATCATTCCGAGATGGACAAAGAGGCAAGGAAATACAGCATTGCTGCATTCAAAGAGGGAGAAACCAGCATCCTTGTGACATGCAAGGCACTGGATGAAGGATTTGATGTGCCGGCCTGTTCCATCGGCATTATCATTTCTTCCACAGCCATGACCCGCCAGCGCATCCAGCGCCTTGGCAGAATTCTGCGCGTACGCCCTGAAAAACCCGTATCGGCATTGTATTACCTGTATGTGCTTGGCACTCTGGAAGACCATGTCTACCTGCAGACCGAGGAAGGCACACGGTCTGTCAGCCTGCAGTACAGGGAAATCCGCCACGCCTTCTCCTGTGAAGGGTATGAACGGGCTGCTGTTGCCGTATACCGCAAAAACAAAACGAACCTGGATCCGTCCATGTTTCAGGAATTCCGATCCTGCGTGCAGGAAGGCATCACCCGCATTGACTGGCTGCTGCCGGAGGAAATCCTGCAGCAGCGTATCAGCCAGGCAGATGACCGGCATGCCAGGAACTACTGGCTGACCATGAAGCTGATCGCCTCCGCATACAGGAGAAAAGCGTATTAAGCATCAGCCGATCAATGATACAATACTGCCAAGAGGATACAGTTATGATTCAGCCTGATCAAATCGAACAATATCGTGAAAACAACCGCATCGAAGCCAAGAAAGCTCTCGGCGGCCTGCCGAAAAGCATCTGGGAAACCTACTCTGCCTTTGCCAATACGCTGGGCGGGGTGATTCTGCTTGGCGTAGAAGAATACAAAGACAAATCTTTCCATACCGTAGACCTGCCTGACCCACAGAAGCTGGTGGATGAATTCCTTGCCATCCTGAACAACAAGGAAAAAGTCAGCGTCAACATCCTGACAAACAAGGACATCCGCATCGAAACCGTCCAGGGCCACCGCATCATCATGATCGAAGTGCCAAGGGCAAGAAGGCACGAAAAGCCGGTGTATGTGGACGGTTCGCTGTACAGCGGCACTTACCGCCGCAATGGCGAAGGCGACTACCACTGCACCAAGGCGGAAATCGAAGCCATGCGCAGGGATGCTGCAGTGCACTCGGCCGACGCCGAAGTCTTTCCGCTGCTTGACCTGTCCGCCTTTGACCATGACACCATCAACGCCTATCGGAAACGGTACAGCCTGGCCCGTAATCCCGATGAAACCATGAGCGTTCTTTCCTTCCTGCAGGAAATCAACGCCGTTGATGAAGAAGGCCATCCGACCATGGGCGGGCTGCTGATGTTCGGGCAGGAAGATATCCTGCTCAGGGAAATCCCTTCTTATTCTGTCTGCCTTGACGGCCATCCCCTGAAGATGAATGTCTTTACCTTCTACAGCCATGTCATTGCCCATTTACGCACAGTGCTGGATACGGAAGAAGGTTCAGCCATAGACAAAGTCCTGAAGGAAGCCCTGGCCAACTGTGTGACCAATGCGGATTACCAGATCGGAATTCCCATCCGTGTCCAGACAACGGAAAAACAGGTCATCATGACCAATCCCGGCGGTTTCCGCATTCCTGTTGCCCACGCGAAAAGCGGCGGCCTTTCCGACCCCCGCAATTCCGGCATGATGCGGATGTTCAACCTCATCCAGATCGGTGAACATACCGGCAGCGGCATCCCTTCCATCTTCCATGCCTGGCGTTCGGAAGGGTTCCATGAACCTTCCATCCTGCAGACCTTCCAGCCGGAAGAGACAAAGCTGGTCCTTCCCCTGACCGAAGATGATGCCAATACCACGACTTCCGCTTCACCGGAAGAAATCTATGAACTGATTGTCAGCTACCTGACCGACCGCCGGGAAGCAAGCCGCCGTGAGATTGCGGAATATCTGCATCTCAGTGAAACACAGGCAAAGAAATACCTCACCAGCATGATCCGCCAGCAGCTTGTCGTTAACGCAGACAGGCTCTACCGGCTGAAAGCATAGCCATTCACACCCGCAAGGAGCAGCTGCTCCTTTTTCATTTCCGGATTCCGGAAATCGCTTTGTCCGACAGAGAAGGGCTGCTATACTCCCTGCAGAAAGACGAGGTAAGAAACGATGAGCGAGAAAAGAGCAGCAGTATTACTGGCAGACGGGTTTGAAGAAGGCGAATCCTTATTTGTCGTTGATATTTTCAGAAGGACAGGCGTCAAGGCTGATTCCGTATCCATTGACGGAGACATGGTCAGAGGCTGCCATGACATCTATGTCAAGGCAGACAGAATCATTTCCGAAGACATCTTTGATGACTATGACATGGTTGTCATTCCCGGCGGCATGCCCGGCGCGGAAAATCTGAAGAACTGTCCCCTGGTCATCAGGTGGGTACAGAAGTTTGTTGCCGAAGACAAGTATGTCGCGGCCATCTGTGCCGGACCGATGGTCTTAAAAGAAGCCGGCGTCAGCACCGGCAGGATCCTGACTTCCTATCCGGCTGATAAGTACCGCACCATGTTTGCCGATGCTGTTTATGTAGACGACAACAACGCCATGGAACACATGGTTGTTACCGACGGAAAGCTGATTACCAGCAGAGGCCCGGCCACAACCTTCCCCTTCGCATTCAGACTTGCGGAAGTTCTCGGCGGCAATGTCGAAGCAGTCAAAAACGGCACCCTGTACAATGCGATGATTGAATGCTGCAGAAACCAGTAAAGATCCTTGATCACCGTACCGGCACCTGCCGGTACTTTTTTTATCCTTTGAATTCTGTTGGTTTCAGGCATCAGAATCCTTTGAAAAAAATCAGAATTGTACTCTGAAATCCTTTGAATTCCATCAGAAGTGTGCCGGACATGCCTGTCCCTGAAACAAAAACCGCCGGATATCCGGCAGCTTTATGGCTTCATGCTTTCCAGGAAGAACCTTCTTTTCTCCCCGTCCTCCAGGAACAGTTTTCTTGTTTCCCCGCGGATGACAACCTGATAACAGAGGCCTGTCCCGCCTACCATGCTGGCTTTATGCTCAGGCTTGTCCACAATCTTCTCGATCGCATAGCGCTGCGGCTTCTGCCTGCCGTTGTACCAGTACACAGCTGAAGGGATGACCGTGCCGTCACGTTTGATCACTGTTTCCACATCCACATATCTTTTATACAGACGCATCCGCTGTCTCCTTCCTCTTCACGCAGGCATTCCCGCTTCCGGCAGGCCTTGACAGAGAGAGGTGAAAGGAGATCGGCCTGCCGGAAGAGAGTGGGAACCACATTGACGTGATCTGCATGCATCAGGTTTTCCTGACAATGACATTCTACCTGTCGGCCTGCACAAAAAAACTTCCAGGAAATTCAATTAACAGACACGAAAAAACGACAGTTTTCTGCCGTTTTACAATCAATCCGGAGGCAAAAGTTCCTGAAAACGAAAATGGTTCTGCACCGCGTATTCTTCCGCCGGTGATCCCTTTTTCGCAATGATCAGCAGATCATACGAATAATTGAACCGGTCATCGTCCTCTTGCCTGATGATTTCCGTATTCCCTTCAAAGGTGACCGAGTGCCGATACTTGTATCTGACCGCATCTTCAGAAATCCATTTTACTGCCGGCGGGATCACAATTTCTGACAGCACATAGCACAGACTGAATGGATCATCTCCTTCTATTACTTTCAGGGAATGCGGCAGTCTGATCCGGATGCAGGATGACAGGCCGCAGAAGGTATTCCTTTTGATCTTTTCCACACCTTCCGGAACAGTCACACTAAGGATTTTTTCCAGCTTGGCTTCCTGATATTTATTCGATGTATTCAGATAATAGAAAGTACCCTGGAGGATGGTCACCGGCAGATCTCCTACCCGGCAGGGAACAACGACCTCTGTCTGACTGCCCTTATAGCGGGTGATCACCGCATGATCCTCATAACACTCAAATTCCCACTCACCTTTCAGTGCTTCCGGACTGTAAGGATCCTCCATCAGCTGTTCCAGCATCTCTTCCTCTTGATGCCGCCGGACCTCTGCATCATCATAACGCTGCCGGAAGTCATCCATGGCCCAGGCCTCAATCTGATAGGCCTTCTGCTTCCGGGCTGTTTCAACAAACAGGTTCAGGGACGCAGTATCACCCAGCCAGCCTTTCTCGGCCGCAAGATCCAGTAGTGCCTGATTTCCATTCCAGATCAGCTGTTCAAAAAGCACTTTCCTTTCAACGGCTGGTTTGACCGGTGACTTCAGAATCACTTCCAGAAGAAAGGTATTCGGTTCTGACTGAATCAAGTCAAAACTGTCGGGGACGGAAATATCACCGTTCCTTCTGAACCTTCTGGCAACACTTTGCAGGCATATCTCCTGGTGTATGGAGCCATGCGAAAAGAGATAATCATTGAACCTGTCCCAGGCATATCCCTCTGCTTTGGCAAGCTGGTCAAAGTATTTATCCAGATTACCGATCCTTTCCTGCAGTTCTGCCGCCAGCACCAGATCTCCTTCCAGCAATGCCAGGAAATACAGCTTGTCTGCATCAAAGCGAATCCCCTCTCTATGATCCAGAAGATAGCGGCACATTTCGATTCTGATATGATCCGGCCTGCCGGGATGGCTGCACTTTGACGGTGCAAATTGAATCCAGCTGCCTCTTTCCAGCAGCAGTTCCTCCAGATGTGAAGAAGAGTTCATGCAGCCATGCTCATAAAGCACTTTTACATATTTTACATTGCGGAACCGCATGACATAGTCAACCAGGTATGAAGGTTCGCGGATTTTAATCTGTGACAAAGCAAGATCCAGCTCTTCCGCATTCAGATAAACTGCCAGTTCTTCACTGAGGCAGCAGTGATAATAGAAATTCCACTGATTATCCGGAATGATGAACCGATAATTCTTCGGATCCTTCTGAAACTCCTGCACCATCTGCCGGCATTCAGCCTTGATTTTTTCATACGGTACACGGCTCATCATGATCTCCGATCAGGTCATATTTCAGACCGTGTTCCTTCGCAAAAGCATGGGCCGGTGATCCTGGCTTCACATGCAGTTTCTGTTCCTTACATGGTTTGTCCCAGGGGCTGGTAATGATCTCCGCATTCCCCTTGACGGTTATTTCCGAAATACCTGTGATACTGAAGATTGAGCCGTCAATCTTTTTTGTTCCGGCGGGAATCACAAGATGTGTTAAGGGCGGCTCATTGCTTAGATAACTGATATCCAGAATCCGCAGGCTTTCCGGCAGGATGACTTCCTTCAAAGCCTTGCAGCGCAGAAACATGTTGAAGTTCACTTCCCTGATGCCCTCCGGGATCACGACAGAAACAATCTTCTTCCGTTTCTCTGCCGTGCTTTTCTGAATGCCCCATGCTTCCGGGCTGAATACTTCGTCTCCCAGTTTTTTCACCTTGCTTTTTCCGATCATTGCCGGCACAGTCACATGCTCTGCGGTGCCTCGATAACCGGTAATGACAATCCCGCCGCCTTCTTTGTGATAACTCCAGATCCTTGATAACGCACTCACGGAATCAGGCGATTCCGTGAGCCTTTTCATCATGCTCTCTTCGTGTTTCTGCGTGATTGTCCGCATGGCCGGGCTGTCCGCAAAGTCCAGATACCATGCCCAGAGCGCATTGTCTTTTGTTTCCCTGACCTTTGTTTCAAGCAGGCTGAGCTCAGTCGTATTCCTGATTGGCATTTTCCCGGTGTCCAGCAGATCAAGCCATCGCTGTTTCAGGATGATATTGAAACAGTCCGCAATCCTTAACGGCTTATCCTTTAAATCCAGCATCCGCTCAAATGTCTTTCGCTCGTTGAGTTCACGATCATACGCCAGGATATTGGAAGCACAATGGCTCCGGCAGCCGGTGAGTTCTTCGATGCGGGCCAGGGTATCCATCCGCTCATACGGCGGCAGCCCCATCAGGATGCAGGCAACATGGCGCAATGCCGAAGTCTCCATGGCGCCGTTTTCCGAGAAATACCTGTTTGTTTTCACATCCACCTTCGCCCCTGTTTCCCGAAGGTATTCTTCCAGCAATGTATCCTGGCAGACCAGGGCAAGCAGAAGCAGGAGTCCTTTGTCAGAATCATTCAGCAGGGAGCTTACCGCAGCCAGGCTGGCCATCCGGTCTTCATCAGAAACCGGCGGCAGCCTTGTCAGCCATGGGTCAGAGGAATTCATCTCGGGAAAGCAGTTCCTTAAGAACACGAAATATCCCTTCTGCCACTCTTTCGGTGAAGAACGGAAACAGATATGCTTACTGACAAGAAACCTGACGACCTCCGGCGTATTGTGCCAGCAGGCGTAGGCAAGCATGCGTTCACTTTCCCTGCTGAAGCCTGCCTGCAGGCCGGCTTCAATATGCCTGATGTCCCCATACGCGCATACATAATTGAAGATGGCTGCCCGGGTTTCCCGGATCCAGATGCTTATGATATCCAGATCAGGCGGGTCAGACCGGCAGTAATGCAGCGCGATCCCCCGCAATGTTTCCATGTTTCTGATATCCTGCAGGTTCATGCGTCCTCCCATTCCCCGGGATCCAGGGTCTCAATCATCTCAAGGATCTGTTTTTCCCGTCTGGTAAAAAGCAGGTTCTTGTTGTGGGCAAAATATTCCGGACAGCCAAAGCGGCTGATATAGGCGGAGGTATTAGCCCTGACCGTCATCTCTGAAACAATGATGCTTAATAGGTGTTCCTGCTTCAGCCAGGTATCCGCAAAATCAAACAGCTTTGCGAGCAGGTCGGCAGTTGCCTTTACCTGTCTGTTGAGCTGCTTCTTCTCTGCTTCAAATGCCTTTTTCATCAGGGCAAAGGCTTCCGGCGGTGTCTGATACTCACCGTCAATCTTCTCCAGGAAGGCATTGACTTCCAGCAGCCGGCTGATTTCATCTTTGGAGATGGATGATGCTGTTTTCCCGATGCGGATGGCTTCAAGATTTGCGGAAACCTGTTTTGCCAGGGCGTCCTTCAGGGCCAGGCCGGACGCCAGATCATTTTTCGCGGCAAGGGTCGCTTTGAGTGCTTCCGAAAGCACCTGCTGCCGGTTTACCGTTTCCCGGCAGGCCTTGTCGCAATAGTCCAGCAGCAGGCCGATCAGGGATAGCTGTTCGTCAAACTTTGCCTTGGGAAGCAGTTTCTTCACGGTATCGGGGACAGTGCCCTTCAGGATCTTTTCCACCTGGTAATCCGAGCGGTATTTGCAGAAAAGGCTGAAATAATGGGCAAACTCTTTGGCCGCTGCCGGATGCTGGAGATACTGGGCAATCAGCGGCTTCCCGATTTCGATTTCATTTCTTTCATACAGCACCAGCATGGCTGAAAGGTCTTCCCAGCCTCTTGCCGTCACAAACCGTTTGCCTTCCGGGGCAGATTCCACAAGATAAAACATCTCCTTCTTGAGATCCAGAAATGCCATGACCGCCGGGTGCACGCCCTTCTTCAGGGCATATTCCTTCCAGACTTCAAAGTCAGGCTCGACATCGATACGCTTGAGCCTGTCCCAGGTGGCAACATCATATTCATGCACGGAATGGTTGTATTCCGGGGGATTGCCGGCGGTTGCCACAACCCATCCCTCCGGCACCCTGTGGCGGCCGAAAATCTTGTACTGCAGGAATTCCAGCATGGCCGGGGAAAGGGTTTCGGAAACGCAGTTGATTTCATCCAGGAACAGGATACCCTCCTGTTTCCCGGTTTTTTCCATCACCTCGTAAATGGAAGCGATGATCTCGCTCATCGTGTATTCCGATACATCCACTTCCACATTCCCGTATGTCTTATGCAGGATAAACGGCAGTCCCAGAGCCGACTGCCTGGTATGGTGGGTCATGGAATAGGCCACCAGGGCAATATCCATTTCCCCGGCAATCTGTTCCATGACAGCGGTCTTGCCGATGCCGGGCGGGCCGTACAGGAACAATGGCCGCTGCCGCTCCACCGGGATTTCATACTGCCCGTAAGCATCTTTTGTCAGGTATGCCCGGACAGCGTTTCTGATTTCATCTTTTGCCTGTCTGATATTCATATTGTCAAACTCCTTCCATTTCATTTCTGTTCAGCACAATCTTCATGGCCCATACCGGCACCTTGGCTTCACAATCGGTATCCATGAAGACAAATGCCGTATCATAAGCCGGTTTGACCGCCGGAAATGTTCCCCAGCCGTCGGTGAAATACAGCAGCCCGCGCAGATGCGGCAGCTGCCCTTCTTCGATCAGCCGGTCAACCCGGGCAAATACCGGCCGGAAGTCCGTCCCGCCGAAGCCTTTGAGCGTCAGCCCGGCCAGCCAGCTGTCAAACTCTTCTTCCGTATGGATCATCACAGCGTCCTGCACCTCGGCATCACACTGGATGATGCAGATCCGGAACCGGCGGGCAAAGGTTTCCGTGCTTTTGAGGATGTTGTATGTCTTCTGCATGAATGCCTGGACAAGTTCCCCCTGCACCGAGCCGGATGTATCGATGGCAATGACCAGTTCACGGATCCGCCTGTCTTCCCGGTATTCCGTCGGCTCAATCAGCGGCATGTTGCCGTACGTCCTGAGGCCGAAGGTATAAAACACCGGGTCAAAGGTATCCGGATCAATTCTCATGACTTCCTCCTTTTCCGCAAACTGCCGCAAAAAGGAAGCGTAGTCATACTTTTCCCGATTGAATTCCCGCAGGCTCTGCAGCAGGGAGCCGGCCGTATCCCCCTGTTCTTTGCTGAAGGTTTCAAGATCCAACTCAATGCCTTCAGCAATCTCCTTCCAGGCATCCAGCCCGCCTCTGGCTGCCGTCATGGCCTGGAATGGACTGTCTCTTCCGCCCCCCTCCTGCCCGTCAGGATTGTCCTGCGGTTCGCTTTCATACCAGGTATCATGGTCATCCGCGTGAAACAGCTTCACCCACAGTTCCATCTGTCCTTCCGGAAATTCCCGTTCTTTCAGCCAGCCGACCAGCCGCTCCGCCGTCAATGCGGGCAGCTGTTCCCTGACCCCCGCCAGGATCTGCCGCCGTCGGTCCGTTTCCGGCGTCTTCCGGACAGGCAGGTCCATTTCCACCAGCATTGCTTCTGCCGCCATGTCACAGGCCAGGTCCCAGTAAAGCCTGTCCTGCGGCCCGGCATACATATGCAGAAATATACAGTGCATCAGGCAGTGCACATATTCCCGGTTCATTTCCGTCCGGCACGCCGCAAACTGCCGGATGACATAGGCCGGCTGATAGACCAGGCCTTCAGGGCAGATTGCTAGCCGCCTGTCCCCGGCTTCTGCCGGCATCCGGTCCATTGCCCTGTCCATGAACCGCAGGTTAAGCATTACATTGTTCCGGCACAGGTTCATGATTTCCTGCGCCGCATATTCCATCTTTCCAGCATCCATACACTCCTCCTTTGAAAAAAGAAAAACGCACAGGCATGATGCCCGTGCGGCTGGACTAACAATACCATCGCGGCAGAAAAGTTCAAGATCAATTTACTAAAGTGATCAATGCCAAGAATATCCGCATATCGTTTCGAAAATGTAAACGAATCCATTCGCTTACATAAATGCGGCAATTTTCCATGAAAACTTTCAATTTGTACATTGCTTTTATCGATTTTGGCTATATAATCATACATGTGTTGTGAAACGTTTCATTATCCGAGTCGGATTTACAGCACGTCTTCTGCTTTCTGTGGAGCAGCAGGAAGCCCTTTTACGCTGAAGTACAGCAGGCTTCAGAACTTGTCTCGTACAAGATTCCCTCTTTCCGGACAGCAGTCTCGCGATCATCTGAGAAGCTGTTCCAACCATGACGGATTGTCCCCAGATATCTCCAGGCGTTTCATGAGCAGCACTGAAACGATCAACAGCCTTACCGTCGGAAACATTCTCCAGGATGCGCGGCCGTACCTCCTCTATGCCCGCAATTCCGTTTCCGCATCATTACGGAAGGCTCTGTCTGCCGCAATTCCGTCTACGCTTATAAAACGGTTCTTGTCTGACCGTTTCGGTTCATATGGCAAAACTCTCCTCCATATTTGAACATCTTGCCTGACGAAGGTGCCGATCCGGCACCTTTTGTCGTTTGAAAAGCGAATCGTGAAGATCCGCTTTCATTTGCAGTTTTCCTTTCTGATCTGACGGCTTTCCTGTCCCAGCCGGAAAAACTGATGCCCGCTTACTTTCGAAACAGCCTGATGACCAGGACCACCGTCAGGATGACCACGACGGCAATCCCGACCAGCAGGGCGACCGGCAGGCCGCTCCGGATCGGGTCAACGGCAATGTCAGCATGCACCGAAAGGATCGACAGCACCATGCAAAGACTCATCATGACGAACATTCTTTCATTCCACTTCATACAAATAACCCTCCTGTAATGGACAAAAGATTCAATAACAGTGACAGCAGGAACGGATGGATCCGTTTCTGTTTCAGATATGACCTGTAAAACAGATACTCCGCCAGGACAACCAGCGGTTCAAAGATGCCGTATACCAGCAGCGGATTGTCCGCCGTCTGACATACGGTCAGCAGCAGGTTCAGGGTCAGGTTGGTGATCACATTGACCAGAACCACAAGCAGCAGATCCTTTTTCCGCATTCCCAGCACATATGCCCCGGCAGTTTCAAAGACGACCGTCCAGAACAGCGGGACGGCAAAAAACAGCAGGCCTTCCATCAGCGGCTCACCTTCACCAGGATCCCCATGCTCAGCAAAGCCCCGAGAAAGCATAAGGCTTCCGTTGATACCGGCAGGCGGTATCCATACAGCAAAGGCACATAGCCAAGAAACAGCGCAAAGGTCAGGATGCCGAAAGCCAGTCCCGGCCTTGCCGGGATTGCCTCCGCCGCCAGATACAGCGTTAACGGCATCGTCATGTTGAACATGAGCAGAAACAGCAGGCCAGCTCCCATGAACCGGGAAAAAAGAGCTGCAAGACAGCTGATGCCAAGGGTGAGGATGACCATCCGTTTCTGTCCCAGTGAAACGGACAGGAATCCGCCTGCCGCCTTGCCCAGGGCTGCGCATACCGCACTGAGCAGGATGGCCGCAAACCCCAGTTTCCAGGCAAACCCTGCCGCAATGCCGACATAGCTGCGCAGGATGACCACAAGGAACGCCCCCAGCATGACTTCACCAAGATGGTTCTCCTTCCTTGTTTCCGGGGTATACGATACCTGTTCACGTTTTCTGCAAAGCAGTGCGGAAAGCAGGAAAAGGACAGCTGCCATACCCACTTTCAGCAATCCGGCATACGGCTGTTTCCCCCACAGCATGCCCAGGCAGAGGCCGACGGCACCGGGCGCCACAAAGACACCGAGCCCCCTGCCGGCAAAGCCGGACAGCCTGTCCTGCTGAATGGTCAGCACTCCGCCGCCGACATGGAACAGGGCATTGCCAAGGCCAAGGATTACAGGACCTGCAAAGGTGCCAAGGATGGTAAGGCCGATGCCTGCCAGGGTAAAGACAAGGCCGGGATATGCGTCATGCCCGCTTTTCTCTGTCCAGGCATCCAGCACGACACCCAGCGGCATCTGCAGGGCAAAGGCACAGAAATTGTAAATAAAGAATACATACGGCACAGTATCCATGAACCTTCCGTATACAGCCAGGGCACACAGGAAATCCACCCCGGCATGGCACATGGACAGGATGCCGATTTCTCTGACCGATTTTGCAGTATTTTCCATTCCTTCCTCCTGTTGCTCCGCCATGACTGTCATGCGTCTTTGCTGCAATTATCTTATCACAGCCCGCAAGAGAAAAAGCGGCAGCGCCGCCTTGTTGTTTACTTTGTGACTGCTTCCCGGATCAGATGACAGGAATCATCCTGTTTTTCTGCAAGCTGTTTCTGGAAGGCAAGGATGTTGTCGAGCGGGGCACTTGCAAAAGTAACATTTTCATATTCCTTCAGGAGCTGTTCAAACCGGCCGCTTCTTCTGAGCAGGTCGGCCCGGATCAGCTGCATCGTTTCCGCTTTGCCCGGCTTTTTCTGAATCAGTTTTCCCGCCAGATCAGCTGTCATGATACGGATCTGCCTTGCCGTATCGTTGTTATTGTCATCGTCACACTGCCAGACACAGTGCAGAAGCTGGAAAAATGCCCGTTCCGTCTTCCTGTTATGCATGGCAATCTTGTATGAACGATAGAACCTTCTGGCCAGGCCTGAGGCAAAGACCAGGTCATCATCGGAACGATACTCATCACTGTCCAGCCATTTCCGGTCTGCTTCTGCCTTTTTCTCATCCGCAAAGACATAGCCGCAGTCAGGGCATTCGTGCAGCCAGTATGCCATGGTGCTGCGCTCCATTTCCGGCGGCCTGGTATCCAGGTCAGGTGAGCCGAAGGCATTGGTGCTGGTCATCACGTAAGACTGAAACTGACAGCCGCAGACAGGGCATGTACATACAGATTCATGGACAGTTGTCATTTTTTCTCCTCCTTGAGCAATACAGAAATGAGTTTTGTATCAAAGTCAGACTGTCGCTGAAGGCGTTGATGACGAATCCTTTGATTTCTTCTTCGCTGGCGGTTACCAGGCGGTCAATATCCGCAAGGGCTGTTTTCCGCTTTGCAAATTCACCTTTATATCCGTTCATTTCTTCTCTGGAAGTGAAGATCGGGATATACGCTTCCTCGTCTGCATACAGCAGTACGGGTTTCATTCCGGGAAGGTCTTCTGCACGGTATTCTTCCGGTTCTCTGTCATCATCTTTGCCATAGAAAGGAACCCAGAGAGGGACGGCTTTCAGCAGCCTCAGCAGACGGATCAGGTCTTCATCACCCTTGTTTTTACGGTAGGCCTGCAGGGTGTTCTGAAACAGCCGGTCAGGTTCGCTCTTCACCACGTTCATCAGCAGCTGTGTCTCCAGTACGGCTGACTTCCCAAAGGGATTCAGAATCATTCCGGCCATCCCTTCAGTACAGATTCCCATAATAAGCGGGCCGATCCCGACGACGATTGTTTCCGTTTCTTCGCCCTTTTCCACTTCTTCCATATCCGTATAGGCGCCGACCCACTCTTTGCCTTCAAATTCGAGCGGCTCCAGCAATGTTCCTTTGTCTGATGTGTACACCGCCGTGAGCAGTTTCCCGCCATCCAGCATTCTTGCCTGGAGGACATCCAGCAAGGCGACCACATCCTCATATCTTTGTTTCTGATATAACCTGTCAATGGCTTCTTTCAGCCCTTCATTGTCTTCAGGACGAAACGGCTTACCCTGGCTGATGCGTTCCTCAAACCGGTCAAGAACTTCCAGCAGATCTTCATCCAGCCGCTTCCGGCATTCTTCTTTCAGGTCATCCGGTACGCCATAGAACGCTTCGGCAATCCCGCCGGCAATGCAGGTCAGCGTATCACAGTCACCGCCCAAAGAGACAGCAGTGCGGATGACATCCTCAAAACTTTCCCCTTCCAGGAAGGCGGTAATGGCTTCCGGAACCGTCTGCTGGCAGATTTCAACATGATAATAGTATGGCCGGATTTCATCACAGGTACGGCTCAGGTCATAATGGAATTCCTGTTCGATGTAATCTTTGATTTCCTGTTTCGTACAGCCTGTTCTGGCCAGGTAAATTGCTGCGGCGGTCGCTTCGGCGCCCTTGACGCCTTCCGGATGGTTGTGCGTTACCAAAGCGGTCATCGCGGCAATCCTTCTTGTCTTTTCCAGCGACTGATACAGCCATCCTGCTGCCGATACACGCATGGCCGAACCATTGCCGCATGAACCGTAAGGCTGCGGATCCTTCTGCCATAACCAGTCAATGAACCTTGCCCCATAGCCGGCATCGGGATACTTCCTTCCCCAGGCCTGCATGGATTTTACCAGCTTTGCCGGCAGCAGTTTTTCATCTTCTGTATCCAGCAGTGCTTCCGCCACCGCAATGGTCATGACAGAATCATCGGTAAACTGTGATTCATCGGTAAACAGCGGAAAATCCTTTGTCTTGTCACCTCTGTCAAACTCATACGGTGCGCCGATCATGTCTCCCAAAATTGCTCCAAACACGTCGCTACCTCCTTTTTCCTCCTTTCAGTATACTCTCAATGAGCTTTCTATGGTCATCTTTAAGGCAACAATTGCTCATCATTTCAATTCAAAGGAAGCATTTTCCTGTGATTTCCTGCATTTACCGTTCCTTGTTTCGTATGTATTCTGACCAGACAGATGCAGCGAAAGGCATTGAAACTCATGCCTTCCAATATCGGTTCAAATACTCTTCGATTTTCTCATCCGATAGAGAGTAAATGCTTTTCATCTGATGCCAGGTATCTTCACGGGTGTGGCCTGTCTTCTGCAAGTAATTGATCAGCCCACTTACGCCTTCTTCCAATCCTTTTTCCCTTGCTTCTTTCATAAGGCAATGGGTTGTGTATTCCTGGCTGAAAAAATAGTCAAACATATCAATTACCTCCGCTTCATTCTGCTGCGGAAAGGCGCTGAAGATCATACCTTCCAGTACCGATCCATATACTTTTCGACTTTCTCATCTGACAGAGAGTAGATACTTTTCATTTGGTGCCAGGTATCTTCACGGGTGTGGCCTGTCCTCTGCAAGTATCTAACCAGCCCACTTACGCCTTCTTCCAATCCTGCAGTCCTGCCTTCTTTCAATCCTTCTTCCTTTGCTTCTTTCACAAGGCAATGGGTTGTGTATTCCTGACTGAAAAAA
>JAFWCP010000054.1 GCA_017536845.1 Solobacterium sp.
CATTCTGGCCCCGCTGTTCAAGCTGCTGGAATCGCTGATGGACCTTCTGGTCCCGCTGGTGGTGGCATCCATCATTAACAAAGGCATCGGGGAAGGGGACATGCACCATGTCATCGTCTGTTTTGCCATCTTGCTGGGGTTGGCGGCCGCGGGCATGCTGTTCAGCTTTACCGCCCAGTATTTTGCGGCCAGGGCATCGGTCGGCTTTGCAGCGGATGTAAGGCAGTCGCTGTTTGACCACATCATGTCGCTGTCTTATTCCCGCCTGGATGTCATGGGCACCGATACCCTCATCACCCGGATGACCAGCGACATCAACCAGGTCCAGAATGGTCTGAACCTTGGTTTGCGGTTATTGCTGAGAAGCCCGTTTATTGTCTTTGGGGCAATGATCATGGCCTTTACGATTGATGTCCGCTGCGCCTTGATCTTTGCCGGTGCCATTCCGGTATTAAGCGTGCTGGTATTCGGCATCATGTTAAAGTCGATCCCGATGTTTGCCAGAGTGCAGAAAACACTCGATAAGCTGCTGGGCATGACAAGAGAAAACCTGACCGGTGTCCGTGTCATCCGTGCCTTCTGCAAGGAACAGACGGAGATTGACCAGTTTGACAGCGTGAACAAAGACCTTACGGAAAAAAACGAAGCAGTCGGCAGGTTATCCGCCCTGATGAATCCGGGCACCTACCTGCTGATCAACATTGCGACGATCCTGCTCATCCATCAAGGCGCCTTGCAGGTTCATGCTGGCAGCCTGCTGCAGGGTGATGTCGTTGCCTTATACAACTACATGGCCCAGATCATCGTCGAACTGATCAAGCTGGCCAGCCTGATCATCACACTGAACAAATCCCTGGCCTGCGGCGACCGGATTGCGGCGGTATTCAGGGTGGAAAGAGGCATGGAATATCCGGAAAAGGAACCCTCGCCGGTGGCATACCGGGATGAGATCATCTTTGACCATGTGTATTTCTCCTATGAAGGCTCAGGCGAAGACGCCGTGGAAGACATTGACTTCAAGGTCAGAAAAGGAACAGTCCTTGGCATCATCGGCGGCACCGGTTCCGGCAAGTCAACGGTCATCAGCCTGATCCCCCGCTTCTATGATGCAACAAAAGGGAAGGTCGTCATTGAAGGCCATCCGGTGCAGGACTATCCGGCAGGAAGCCTCAACGCGAAAATCGGCATTGTCCCGCAGAAGGCTGTGCTGTTTGAAGGCACCATCCGGGAAAACCTGCTCTGGGGCAATGAAGACGCGACGGATGAAGAGCTCTGGGCAGCCATTGATACCGCCCAGGCAAGAGAAGTCGTGGAAGGCAAGGAAGGCATGCTCGATTATATGATTGAACAAAGCGGCCGCAACCTTTCCGGCGGCCAGAAACAGCGTCTGACCATTGCCAGGGCACTGGTGAAGAAACCGGATATCCTGATCCTTGACGATTCCGCCAGCGCCCTGGACTTTGCGACCGATTTACGGCTGCGTCAGGCGATCCATAAACTTGGCGGTGCCATGACGGTCATCATCGTTTCCCAGCGTACCTCCAGCGTCCGCAGTGCTGACGCCATCCTTGTACTTGACGATGGGAAAAAGGCGGGCTTCGGCACCCACGACCAGCTGTTAAGAGACTGCCGGATTTACCAGGAAATCTATGATTCCCAGTATCCCGGCTTAAGAGAGGGGGTGGCGGCATGACAGGAACATCCACGGAAACCCTGAACAAGGTATTGCAGGTGGTCAGGAAATTCTGGCTGCTGCTTGTGCTTTCGGTTGTCCTGGCAGGTATTACGGTTGTTCTGCAGCTGTATGTGCCGGTACTGTTCGGCGATGCCATAGATGCCATCATCGATAAAGGAAATGTCGACTTTGACATGGTCGGGAAGTATATGGCCAGAATCGGGATCCTGATTGCCGTGTCCTCCCTTGCTTCATGGGTCATGAACCTGATCAACAACCGGCTGACCTACCATACCGTCCAGGACATCCGTTCCAGGGCGATCCGCCATATCCAGGAACTGCCGCTGTCCTATCTTGACAGCCACAGCACCGGCGACATTGTCCAGAGGGTCATCGCCGATACCGACCAGCTGTCAGACGGGCTGTTAATGGGATTCACCCAGCTGTTTTCCGGCGTCATCACGATCATCGTGACCCTGTTCTTCATGTTCTCAAGAGACCTGCGCATCACCCTGCTGGTGATTGTCATGACCCCGATCAGCTTCCTTGTCGCAAGGTTCATCGCTTCCCGGTCTTATACGATGTTCCGCAGGCAGACTGCCGCAAGAGGGAAACAGACCGCCTTTATCAACGAGATGGTCGGCAATGAAAAGATTGTCAAGGCCTTTGGCCATGAAGCATCCGCTTCGAAACAGTTTGCCGAAATCAACCGGGAGCTGAGGGAATATTCACAGAGCGCGGTGTTCTTCTCTTCCCTGACCAACCCTTCGACAAGGGCGGTGAGCAATGTCATCTATGCCCTGGTGGCCCTGGTCGGGGCAGTGCGGATCATGAACAATGCCTTAACGGTGGGCGGCCTGACGATCATGCTGTCGTATGCCAGCCAGTATATGAAGCCGTTCAATGACATCAGCTCCGTCATCACCGAACTGCAGAACGCTCTGGCCTGTGCGGCAAGGGTGTTTGAACTGATTGAAGCAAATCCCCAGAGCAAGGATGCATCAGGCATTCTTGAAGTCCATGACGGGGCCATTGATATCCAGGATGTCAGCTTCTCCTATGTGAAAAGCAGAAAGCTCATTGAACATTTCAGTTTCCATGCCGCGCCTGGCACGATGACGGCCATTGTCGGCCCGACCGGCTGCGGCAAGACGACCTTCATCAACCTGCTCATGCGCTTCTACGATGCTGACGAGGGAAAGATCCATGTCGACGGGCAGGAAATCCAGGATGTCACCCGGGCGTCATTGCGCTCCAGCTATGGCATGGTGCTGCAGGAGACATGGCTGAAAAAGGCGACGGTGAGGGAAAACATTGCCTTCGGCAAGCCGGAGGCATCTGATGAGGAAATCATCAAGGCGGCAAAGGAAGCCCATTCCTGGGAATTCATCCGCCGGCTGCCGAAACGGCTGGATACGGTGATTGATGATGAATCCCTCTCCCAGGGGCAGAAGCAGCTGTTATGCATCACCCGCGTCATGCTGTGCGTGCCGCCGCTGCTGATTCTCGATGAAGCGACTTCCAGCATCGATACCCGTACCGAAATCCAGATCCAGGAAGCCTTCGGGAAGCTGATGCAGGGCAGGACAAGCTTCATCGTTGCCCATCGTCTTTCGACCATACGCAATGCGGATAAGATCCTGGTGATGAAAGACGGGAAGATCATCGAGCAGGGCAGTCATGAATCCCTCATGAAAGCCAACGGGTTCTATACCGAACTGTACAATTCCCAGTTTGCCGGCGTTGAATCATAAGAAAAACGGTACCTGACTCAGGGTACCGTTTTCAGTTTACAGATAGTGGTCGAACAGCCAGCGTCCGAAGCCGTCTTCTCCGGCCGGATATTCGGTGACTGCATCCGCAATTTCCTTGTTTTCCTTCATACCGTTGCACAGGCATACGGAATAACCTGCCATCTTCATCATTTCGAGGTCGTTTTCCGCATCGCCGAAGGCCATGACATCATCCATGGTCAGACCTAAGGATTCCGCATAGACCCTGGTGGCATTGCCTTTGTTGTTCCTGCGATCCTGGAATTCCAGCAGGTCGACACGGGTCTTGAAGCAGAAATAAGTATCGTTTTCAATGGTCTTGGCCAGCGGGACAACCAGGCTGTCCATCTCTTCGGCACTGTGGGTGCGGTACATGATCTTGCCGACGGGCTCTTCCCAGAATTCCGCAATGTCCTTGACTGTGCGGGATTCGTTCTGGTTGCGCTGAGCGCTTGCCCGCAGGAGGTCATCATCCCACTGCGCCAGCATGTAGCCTTCCCGGTAGATAAACGGGTTGCACTTTGTCGGCGCCATCTTTGTGATGATCTCCTTGATTGCGTCAGGCTGCAGGAGGTTGATTTTGGTAATTTCATCCTTGTGGGAATCGTAGACTTCGCCGCCGTTTAAACCGATGAGGAAATCGAACTGGAAGCCCAGCTTCCATTCTTCCGCATGGTCCATCAGCTTCTGCCATAAAGGGCGGCCGGAAGCCAGGCCGAGCAGGACGCCGCGTTTATGCAGCTCCTGCAGTGCGCGTCGGTTGATGTCGCCGAACTGGTCGTTTTTATCGCGCAGGGTGCGGTCAATATCCGCAACTACAATTTTATAATCTTTCTTCATGGTCATATTATTGCATAGATTCTTCTTCTGAAAAAGATGCATTGGAGAAGAAATATTACGGCGCAGGAGAAAACAGCCCGGTCGGAAGACCAGGCTGTTTACGGATGACTTTAAACTGTCTTGTGAAGGGCGCTGTTCAGCGGCCCTCCGTTGCAGGTGACTCTGAAAAGAATCAGTATTCGATGTTCTTTCCTGTCCACGGGTCAAACAGATGAACAGCTTCCGGTACAAATGTGAACTTGACCTTGGCGCCGATCTGCATAGCCGAGTTGTCCTTCAGATCCAGGGTCGGGACGATGATGATGCAGTCTCTGCCGAATGTGTTCAGGTGCAGATGGACGGAGGAACCCATCATTTCTGCAACTTCAACTTCACCTTCCAGCATGCCGCCTTCGCTGTGTTCCAGAGTGATATGCTCAGGTCTTGCACCGACAGTGACGTTCAGGTCCTGAATGCCCTTGTCAGCCAGGTGCTTCTGCTTGGCTTCGGAGAGTTCGACAACTGCATCTTCAACCTTGACGAAGTATCTGCCGTTCTTCTTAATCAGCTCGCCGTTGAACATGTTCATACGAGGCATGCCGATGAAGCCGGCTACGAA
>JAFWCP010000589.1 GCA_017536845.1 Solobacterium sp.
ACAACGACAGACCCGCCGGCCGAAATGGCCGTAAAAAGATAAATGAAAATCGTATACACCATGGTGTCCAGGCCGACCCCCGCGACAACAGCCTCGCCGGCGTAGCTGACCATCATGGTATCAGCCAGACCGACAACCATCTGCAGAAGCTGTTCTATTACCAGGGGCACAATCATTGCCTTCAGCATGCCATCGGTAAAGAATTTCTGATGCTCGGCAATGTGCTGTTTCGGTTCAATCATTCTCGCTAAGGCATTCATGCAGTTCACCTCCATACCGGCTTTTCAACAGAGACATCCTGATCCTCTGCATCATCCGTCTGTACCGCATTCTATGCGATGGCTGATAACATTGCAAATACCCGATTTACATTGCTTCCTATGCCTGAAAAGCATTGCCATGACTTTCCCTGATGGTTTTCCAATCCCCTTGAATCCTTATGATGTATCACTCCTCCTCGTACGGAAATTACAGATCATTGAAAGGTTGAAGGATTCCCTCATTCTCCAAAGGGAATCGGCATCGATATTCTGCAGTATCCTCTGAATATCTCCCATTCATTTTGCTTCCCGCTTCACCTTTCCTTTCTGCAATGGGTTTTTTCCAGCTGCAATGTACTCTTAACACTCATTGGGAGCTTTGCCAGCTACCGCTGATAATGATCTTTGCTGCAGCATTCCATGTCATCATCAAGAACGCTTTCACGTCCTCATATTCCTTTGCCCGTCAGTTGCAACCGGAAATCTTTCTTATTATCATCCATCTCTTTTGCCTATTGCATATGGATCGTTGAAAATGTTCTCTGTCTGCAATTTCCTGATGCAGAAATACTGCTGTAACTCTTCTGGTTTCACAAGAAGTTTCATTGTCAGTTCTGACGCGTCAAGATACCTGCAGGTATTTGAATTTCTCAGGGAATGATACCTGTTGCTATAGATGTAACTGACGCGCCATATTGCCTTGTTCCGACCTTTCAGGAAACTGCGAAAACTGTGATGCTGTGGACATTGTTCAATCTGATTCTGGTTTCGTTATTCATACAGATACAGTTCAGTACTTTTTCTCCAGTATCGGGTCGGATATATTCGTGGCCTATCCTTCAACCATTCCGCCCGGTTCAACGTCAGTGATGACTCAGACATGATCATGAGAGATCTCTTCTGGCGCTTTTGTTTATCTGCTGATTTTCATGAACAGTCTGTTTACCAACCATACCAATTCTGACACTTTTACTTACTGTCAATCGATTTTTGCTGACGGCATTGTATGAGAAGGTATGCGTTTCTTTGCTGTGAAGATGTCAGTTAAGGGCTCAGGCTATTTGATTCATCAGATCTTTATAGGATTCATAAAAGTAATTCTCATCACCTTCACTTGACTCGAAAAAGCAATGCAAGATATCGTTCTTTCAATGAAACTGATAAACTCATGTCTCACACAGCATGCTGTCTTCCGACTGACTTGGCGTTCTTCACCGCATCTCTTCATGCTCATGCCATTGAAGGTTGCATTCATGATGGTGGACCATCTGGATGAATGCCTGAAGGATTCCTCCTTCAGGCATATGATTTATGATCTTTGATACAGTCTGATATGCAGCGATCAGTCAGCAGGATCTTCTTTCTTCCATCTTGTCCAGGTATAGTTGAATCCTTCATGACGGATATGCTTCAGGGGATTGTCCTTTGCGGCTTCTCCGTCAATATGGATCAGTTCACCATATTCCCCGTATACATATCTTCCAACCACATCCCAGCTGTCATCAATCAGAAAGGCCATCCTTCCATTTTCATCAAAGCGGAAATAATACTGTCTTCCTTTTCGGATCCAGTACAGCGGTGTTCCGTCGGGCATGTACTTGAAGTATTCCGTATGTCCGTCAAACTGATCAAACAGAAGGTAATCCTGTACATATCCCCGGATATGCTTTATCCCGTCGATGATCTCTTCCTTCTTGAAGAAGTCTTCTTCCCTGATTCCGTCAATGAAGCATTCCGGCATCAGTTCTTCAATCTCTTCTCCACTGTCGGTTACCGTACAGCCTTCCTTGATCGGATTGATGTGGGCAAGCTCACCCGTCTGTCCCATGAGTTTCCCGTTTTCGTCATATGTGTATTCCGCAGCTGCCTTGCCTCCGACTGTAATGCGGATAACATTGTTGTTTTTGTCAGTTTCATACTTTCTTTCTTGACCAGTACCCCTGGAACAGTATGACTTGATAAGAGTGTGACGTTTATACTCGTATTTGTATGCCTGATGATTGCAAATCTCAATCATCAGCTTTCCGGACCTGTACTTATACGTATGCAGTTGACCGTTAACCATACGGCGAACTTTATAGGAATTACCGTACACCTGTTCAAAACCGTTTATGTATGGATCGTCCTGAGGAAACCGGCTATCATAAAGCCTGTTTGTTTCTGGGTTGATTACTGAACTGGGTAATTGCCGGATATCTGCAATTGGTCCTTTGAAATTCCGATAAATATACTCCATATTTTCCATTGTGAACCAGGCATTTATACGTCTTGGATAATCCGGCTGAAAAAAACCAAGTTGAAAATGATTGGGATCAAACGTCACATGCGGAAGTTTATCCAGCCCGGCCTCATAAGGTGCATCTTTCAGAAAGAATGTCACTGCAATTGAGGCCGCAAGATGAGCATCAGGTGAATGATAATTCAAGCCATAATCCTTGCCGCTCGGACTGACATACCCTCTGATCTTGTAACATATGGCGATTCTTCTGACATCCTCCCAGTCTGCATGCTGAGTAATATAATGCCAATGTACATCAATTCCTCTATCTGAAACGTTGATTAAAAAGTCACACTGCATCAGAAAAGAAAACACTGTCAGAGGGATGGTGAAAGGAGATGCGACCACCCAGTAAAAAAGGTACTTATCTCCGTAATGGTTCAAGGAGAGCCATACAGTTATCACAAATGTTCCCACCAAAGCAATTAACAGAAAAGGAAACATATAGCCAATGAAATCAACGGCAGGTTTGTATTGGAATGTTAAATATTTACGCTCTCTTTCAGGATATCCAGGCTGTTGAAAATACCCGTTCCGATTGTCTTTTTTCATCTTCGCGAGAAGAGCTTTCCTTCTGCTCCACCAATTCATACTGTCATTCTCCTCATCTTACCTGTATTTATATGTGCTTTGGAACCTTTTTTCTGGCCTTTGACGCAGTCCTTCTTTTTTGCGCAAAAATTAATTGTTTCTGCACCAATACCTACTGCAATACTTGCAACCCCTACAGCAACTGGCTCTCCTAAAACATCCCCAAGAAGTTCCTTTGCGGCATTAATCGTTTGTGGCGCCACATTTGCTGAACCATAACCGGCGATGCCTGTAGTAACCGCCACATGATTGCTGTAAGAAAATCAAATCCCAACTTTGCTGCTGCATGCTCATTTGCTGCGGCATATCCTCCTGCCCAGCAAAACATGCCGCCAATCCCGCCAACGGCAGCGCCTTTCAGCGCTTCCTGCCCTATAACGCTCCAGTCAACCGTTCCGCTATCAACATATTGATTTGCCGCAGAAGAAAACCCGCTGATAACGGCACCTACTCCCGCACCGACGACAATGCTCGCAAGAATCCCAAGGTCACCTTCATCATCCTTCCGGTTTACAGGATCGTTGTCCGC
>JAFWCP010000590.1 GCA_017536845.1 Solobacterium sp.
CATTCACGGATTTTCGCGTGGTTGCCTGATAACAGCACGGGCGGTACGGCTTCGCCTTCATAGACGGCCGGCTTGGTGTACTGGGGGTATTCCAGCAGGCCGTTTTCATATGATTCATCCTCGCTGGATTCCTCGCGGATTGAGCCTTTCAGCAGCCGTGCCACCGAGTCAATGATGACCATGGCGCCCAGTTCACCGCCCGAAAGCACGTAGTCACCGATGCTGATGAGGTCGTCGCAGCGGCTGTTGATGCGCTGGTCCATGCCTTCATAATGGCCGCACAGCACGATCAGATGCTCCTGACCCGCCAGGCTGCGGGCTTTTTTCTGCGTATAGGGATGCCCGGAAGCCTGCATCATGATGACATGGCTGGCTTCGTTTTTCACGGAAGAAAGAGCATCGAGGACGGGCTGGCACTTCATAACCATGCCGGCCCCGCCGCCAAAGGGCGTATCATCCACGTGTTTATAGTTGTCATGGGCAAAATCACGGATCTGCACGAAGTCCACCTCCAGCAGTCCCCTTTCGATAGCCCTTCCGACGATCGAGGTTTCCAGAAAACCGGCAAACATTTCCGGAAACAGTGTCAGCACGGTGATCCTCATAGCAGCCCCTCGATGATTCTGACCGTCATACGGTGTTCGGAAAGGGAAACACCGCTGACAAATGCTTTGACATAAGGGATCAGGACTTCCCTGCCGTCATCCAGCCGGACGCGGATGTTGTTCTGGGCGCCGTTGGTTTCTTCCATGCGGATGCTGCGGCCGATCAGGGCATCGTTTTCATCATAGACATCCAGGCCTTCAAAATCTGAGAAGTAATACTCCCCTGCCGGCAGCTTCTTTCGGGCGGCGGCATCGATGTAAACGTAAAGGCCCTTCAGCTTTTCGGCAGCAGTCAGGTCCGGCACTTCCGCAAGCGTGACAAGGGGAAAGCCCTTATGGACGCGGTAGCCGGCAACCGTAAAGGGGCTGTATGTCCCCTCATCGCCGATATAGACGGTGCTGCCTTTCTTATAGCGTTCCTTATCAAAATCCGAAAAGGACTGGATCTTGATTTCTCCTTTGATGCCGTGGGTGTTGATCACCTGGCCGATTTCTATATATTCCATATCTTCCTCCGGGTGAAGAAAAGGATGTCGTTATGTCGGCATCCTAGTTCTCTTCAAATTTGATTGTCACTCTCTTGTTCTCAACGTGCGAAGCGACGGACATGACCTGACGCAGAGCGGAAGCCATGCTGCCCTTCTTGCCGATGAGGCGGGCGATGTCTTCATTGCCTGCGTAGACGTGCAGGACAACTTCCTCGTCGTCGCTTTCCGTCTGCCGAACTTCCAAACCTTCCTGATTCTCGACCATCGGCTTGATGAGGCCGAGAAGAACCTTATCGAGCTCTGCCATAGAATATTACTTCTTTGCCTTAGCGGCCTGTCTGGATTCGTGGAACTTCTTCATGACGCCCTGTTTCGAAAGAATATTGCGGACAGTGTCGGAAGGCTGTGCACCTTCATTCAGCCACTTGAGCGCCTTTTCTTCGTCAACATGGACAGTTTCAGGTTCGGTTGTCGGGTTGATCCAGCCGACCATTTCGATCTCACGGCCGTCTCTGCGGCTGCGTGCGTCGATCGCGACAATACGGTATCTCGGCGCTTTCTTGGCACCGGTTCTCTTCAGACGAAGTCTAACTGCCATTTGTATTTCCTCCTTAAGCACGAAGAGTATACGTCAGGCGGAAATGACTGTCAAGTACTTTTGCTTGACAGATTTAAAACTTTTTTCCGCCGATGCCGCGGTACTGCTTCAGCTCGGGAACCTTTTCCTCAAGGTCGCTGACGGTCTTTTCGATCTTGTCTTCACTGAAGGCACCGCTCTTGGCCATCATGCCGAACGAATCCATCATTTTCTTGGTCTTGGCGAACTGGTTGATCAGCTTGGTGACGTCGTTGACGGTTGTGCCTGAGCCCTTGGCGATACGCTTCTTCATCGTCGTGCGGATGCGCTGCGGGTTCCTTCTTTCATACGGGGTCATCGACTGGATAATCGCCTTGGAATGCTTCATGGCCTTGGACGCGTCGTCGGAATTGATCATGTCCGCGTACTGGTTCATGCCCGGCATCATCTTCATCAGGCCGCTTAACGGGCCCATCTTCTCAATCTGTTCGAACTGACGGAGCAGGTCATCCATCGTGAACTGGCCGCTGAGCATGCGCTCGGCCAGCCGTTCCGCTTCGGCCTGGTCAATCTTCTCCTGGGCCTTTTCCACCAGGGAGACGATGTCGCCCATGCCCAGGATTCTGTCGGCCATACGGTCGGGATAGAAGAAATCCATCTCGTCGATCTTTTCGCCTTCACCGACAAACTTGACCGGGACGCCGGTGATCTTCTTGACGGACAGGACGCCGCCGCCGCGGGAGTCGCCGTCAAACTTGGTGACGACAAGGCCGGTTAACGGGAGAGCTTCCTTGAAGGCGGAAGCAACATTGACGATGTCCTGGCCGGTCATGGCATCGACCGTCAGCAGGATTTCATCGGCATGGACATGATTGTTGATCAGACGCAGCTCGTTCATCAGCTCTTCGTCAATATGCAGACGGCCGGCGGTATCGATGATCACGGTATCAAAGCCTTTGGCCTGGGCATATTTCATACCTTCTTTGACAGCGTCAAGGGCAGAACGCTTCGGCCCCAGGGTAAAGACTTCCGTTTCAATCGAAGCACCCAGGGTCTGCAGCTGTTCGATGGCTGCCGGACGGATGACGTCGGCGGCAATCAGCAGCGGGTTGCGGTTCTGCTTATTGCGGATGATGCGGGCGATCTTGCCGACCGAAGTCGTCTTACCTGTACCCTGCAGACCCACCAGCATGATGACCGTGATGCCGCTTTCCCTGTAATGGAGCGACTGGTCATCGGTGCCGAGCAGTTCGATGATCTGGTCATGGACGATCTTGACCAGCTGCTGGCCGGGCTCGACCGAATTCAGAACGTCTTCGCCACTCGCCTTTTCCCTGATCTCTTCCAGGAAGTTCTTGACGATACGGTAGTTGACATCCGCTTCCAGCAATGCCAGGCGGATTTCCTTCAGCATATCTTCCATGTTGGCATCGGTCAGTCTTCCCTTCCCGGCCACATTGCGCATGGTTTTATTCAGTCTTTCACTCAATGAATCAAATGCCATACATATTTCCTCACTTCTTCACGGGGAAAAGTATAGCATAAAAGAAAGAAGGCTGCATTCCGGTTAAAAACGGTCCTCCTCCGGTGCCAGGCCGTTGACGGTGATGAAAGAGACCTTCTCCGCAATCAGCATCACATTGTAGTAGATTTTTTCCTGATGGGACATATTGTCAGACTGGATCCGTCCCTTGACGGCGATGATGTCGCCTTTCTGCAGGACGGAAGCGCACTCCTCGCCGATGCCGCGCCACAGCCGTACACGGTAGCGGTCGACGATCGGGGTGCCGTTTTCACTGACATACGGTCTGGTTGAATCAAGGATCAGGTCGGTAACCGCATATGGCCTGTCCGTCGGTTTGTGGCGGCTGATTTCCGCCACCCTGCCGATTACAACAAACAGATTGAACATGATAATATCCTCCTGCGGATATCTTCACAGATTTTGCCTGTCGAAAGCAAAAGCACGAATCTGTTCCGGATGACAGTAAAATGCAGATATGGCTTAGGCCGTATCTGCATTTCTGACAGCAGATGGCGAATATGAGCATAAAAAATGCAGGCTGTGCCAGAACAGCCCGCTAGCGGATGCCGAAGAGCCTTTTCAGCTTCTTCTGACGCTGAATATGTCGCTGAGCCTTCGCGAGGTCCCGCTGCCAACGGCAGGAACCGCCGCAGCCCGCGCAGCTGCCGGAACAGGAATCACCGTGTTCCAGCAGGTAGCGGACCGCCAGTATGACAGCCAGAACCACCATGCCCAGAATAAGCCACGAAGCAGCATTCATCTTTGTTTTCCTCCGTGAGTTATACTAACTTAACTCGATGGTTCAGGCAAGCAAAAAGCTCTTTTGCAAGAGCTTTGGGTTTATTCATCCTCTTCCGGGGTGCCTTTCATGAAGACTTCGCGGGGCTTGGAGCCGTTGGCCGGACCGATGACGCCGTTGCGTTCGAGCTGGTCGATGATCTTGGCGGCCCGGTTGTAGCCGATGCCGAAGTTGCGCTGCAGAAGGCTTGTGGAAGCTTTCTGCTTTTCGATGACGAACAGCTTGGCCTGGTCGTACAGCGTATCTTCGGTGCCGCTGACCAGTTCGAAATCCTCGCCGCCTTCAATCCCGTCAAGCAGGACGAAGGCATCGTCGTAAACAGGGATCGCCTGGCTGCTGACATAGTCGGTGATGGTCTTGACCTCGCTGTCGCTGACAAAGGCACCCTGCACGCGGACCGGGGCATTGGAGCCCATCGGCAGATACAGCATGTCACCGTCGCCGAGAAGACGCTCGGCGCCATAGCGGTCAAGAATCGTACGTGAGTCGACGCCGGAGCTGACCGCAAAGGCAATTCTTGCCGGAACGTTGGATTTGATCAGGCCGGTGATGACGTCTACGGAAGGACGCTGGGTGGCGATGATCATGTGGATGCCGGCTGCTCTGGCCAGCTGGGTGATGCGGACGATTGAGTTTTCAACGTCCTTGCCGGCGACCATCATCAGGTCGGCCAGCTCGTCGATGATGACGACGATGTACGGCATCTTCTTCAGAGCGGGCGAGCCGTCTTCATTGGTCTCCGATGTCTGGGATTCTACAAGTTTGTTGTACTCGTCGATCTTTCTGACCCTGGCCTTGGCAAACATGTCATAGCGCTCGTCCATGATGCGGCAGATGACCTTCAGGGCGTTGGATGCCTTGCCGGCATCGTTGATGATCGGGCCGATCAGATGCGGGATATTGGCATACGGTGTAAATTCCACCTTCTTGGGATCCACCAGCAGCATCTTGACATCATCCGGATTTGTCCTCAGAAGCAGCGACAGGATGATGGCGTTCATGCATACCGACTTGCCCGACCCGGTCGCGCCGGCAATGAGCAGGTGCGGCATGCGGTTGATCGGACAGGTGACCGTACGGCCGTAGAGGTCCTTGCCAAGATAGATCATCAGCGGATTGGTGTCATCGTTTTTCGTGATCAGGTCACGCAGCCTGACGATCGTCTTGTGTTCGTTGGGAATTTCAATGCCGACGGCATTGCGGCCGGGGATCGGCGCTTCGATGCGGATGTCCTTGGCGGCGAGCTGCATCTTGATGTTGTCGGTCAGGCTGGAGATCCTGGACACCTTGATGTTGGCGTCGGGACGGATTTCAAACTGTGTGACCGAGGGGCCGATATGGATGTCAAGCATGTCCGCGTTGATATCGAAATTCGCCAGGATCCGGATCAGGATCCTGCCCTTTTCCTGGGCAGCCCTTTCGTTATCGGCATTGAGGTTCTTGACGCTGGAGGGTTCCAGCAGCGTCGGTTTGGGCAGTTCATAGCGTCCGGAACGGCTGCGCCGGATGGTTTTCGGCGAGGTGCTCTTCGGTTTGAAGGCATTCACCGGCTCTTCCGGTTCTTTCGCCTGTTCTTCATCGGCGGTCAGGCCGAAAGAACGGGGCGGCTCTTCCACCGTTTTGTAGCGGCCGGTCACATCAATTCTGCGCAGGCCGTTTTCCTGCAGGATCGGCAGCTCTTCTTCCTGGTTCCTGTCGTTTGTCTTATAGGGGATCTGCTTGACAGGCTCTTCTTCCTCTTCCGGCACAAGCAGGATATCGCCTGCCTTGCGGATCAGCCGCCGGAAGAAAGTCTCATCTTCGGGCGCTTTCTTCTTTTCGGCGATTTCCATGCTGGTGGCGCGGTGGTGTCTCTGCTGCCGCTTGCGGCGGCTGTCAATCTGTCTTTCCCGGGTCTCCGTGAGGGCACGTCCAAGCTCGGCATATTCCTGCGGTCTGACCAGCACCACGATGATCACCAGGATTATGATGACGAAGATGATGACGCCGATCCTTTCGAACATGAAAGAAAACAGCGAGTACAGAAGGATGCCGATGATGCCGCCAATGTTTTGGGAGAAGGCTGTGTTGATGCGTTTTTCGCGAAATACCCTGCCGGCGGAACCGAACTTAACAG
>JAFWCP010000591.1 GCA_017536845.1 Solobacterium sp.
GCAAAGACCGTGACAGATTTCCTTTTCCGGTGCCCCTTTTCATCCTCAAACCTTGAGATCATGGTGTTCCAGACCATACCCAGCCTGTTTTCAATCATGTAATCTGCATCGATTGCATTTTCTGAACATAGCCGGCGAAATTCCTCATCTTCGATAAAGCTGATGCCGCAGGGAGGCTGATAGGTTTCATCGTATATCAGTGCTTCCTGTGCCCCTTCATCAGTAAGGTATTTACGGTCAGTGACCAGTTCCATGGCGAAGTCTTCCATATACAGCCGGCTTTCAATTTCGCTGATGGAATCCACCAGCTGTTCCATGGCAGCCTTGTCCTTCAACTGATCATTGCTGACAAGGACAATGTCTACCCGTCCGTTGGAGTCTGCCTCCACCCGGGCGGCAGATGTCAGGTAATCGCAGAAGGAAGATGCCGAGATAAACAGGACGATGCTGGCGAATAAGGACAGGATGGTCGAACGGTATGCCCGGCGGCTGCGTTTGAAATTACGCACCGACATGGCCCCCTCAAACCCGAACAGCCTGGTAACCAGTTTTGATGTTTTCACATGGCGCACCTTGATATCACGGCTCTGCCGGATGGCGTCAATGGGCGGGATGCGCATGGCCCGCAAGGCCGGGACATATGCCGAGACCATTGTCGTAAGCAGGCAGAGGGCAACCGCACAGGCAAGCGCCCAGAGATTCAGGGTCAGATGTATGCGGACCGTCGTGCCGGTGCTGACAAACAGGGCGAAGCTGTCCCTGAGCACAAACAGGGTGATGCCGATGCCCAGACACCCGATGACCAGTCCGATCGGAATAGCAATCCCAGCCAGGACAAGGGCTTCATAAAGCACACTCCCGCGGATCTGTTTTTTCGTTGCCCCGATGGATTTGAGGATGCCGAACTGCTTTGTGCGCTCACTGACCGAAATCGAAAAGGAATTGTAGATCAGCGATACAGAGCCAAAACACACAAGCAGGATCAGGATGCCCGCAAAGCCATAGAGCACGGTGGTGATGTCCCCGTTAAAGAATGAGCCGTTGAAGCGCAGCAGATCCTGGTTCAGCACCGGACTTTCTGCCGTCTGATGAGTATCCACCCATTCTTCAGCTTTTTCCGGATGTTTCAGCCTCGCGAACAGCCTGGCTGAGCCTTCTTCTTCGCCGCAGGTAAATGCCATATATCCCGGGCAGCTGTAATTCTCGGTATAGGTTGACATCCGATAACAGATCCCGGTGACCAGATATTCGGTTTCCTCAGGATTGGCAATCTGTTCCTGCTCAGGCTGGAAGGGATTGGCAGCGGTCAGAGGATACCCATCGAGTGACTGCCTTTCGCCTGGACTCAGGGTGATTGTGGAACCGACGGATACCGCAACACCGCCGTTGGTGTACAGGTGCTCAGGCAATACGATTTCATGTTCATTTTCCGGCAGCCTGCCGCTTTTGAGCCGGACGGCGAGAAACTGCGCGTCTTTGGGATCAAAGGATTCCACCAGCACATAGGGCTTATACGTATTGCTGCTGTCCACCTTTGCCCATCCGACCTCATGGATCACGGCCGTCTGCGTCATATCCACAGAGGATGCAAGTTCCTGTATTTCCTTCTCTTCAAGATCCGTGAAGGAAAGATGCCACTGGCCGGATGTTTCCTCTTCCGCTTTGACCAGGTACTGCTGGCCGCTGTAAGCCCCTTCAATCACCGCCGTCAGCAGCGCCATCGACAAGATGATGCCGATGATCGTCACAAGCGTGCGGATCTTATTTGCCAGCAATGACCGGCGGGTAAAGGCATGCAGGATCTTCATGCCTGCCTCCCGCGAAGCCGCTCATCCTTGATGATCCGGCCGTCTTCAATGGTGAGAATCCTGTCCGCCTGCAGAGCGATGTTCTCATCATGGGTGATGACGATCAGGGTCTGATGGTAGCGGATATTGCTCAGCCTCAGCAGTTCCATGATCTCCTGGGAATTCCGCCGGTCAAGGTTGCCGGTAGGCTCATCCGCAAGCACGATCGCGGGGGCGTTCATCAGGGCCCGGCCGATGGAGACACGCTGCTGCTGGCCGCCGGAAAGCTGGTTGGGAAGAGCCTGCCTGCGGTCGGTAAGGCCAAGCGTTTCCAGCAGTTCGTTGAGCCGTTTCTCATCCACCTTGCGGCCGTCCATCTGCACCGGCAGGGTAATGTTTTCAGCAACATCGAGTACCGGGATCAGGTTGTAGAACTGATAGATCAGCCCTACCTGCCTTCTTCGGAAAATGGCCAGCTGTTCTTCATCCTGGGCATAGACATCCTGCCCGTTGACATATACCTTGCCGGATGTGGGCGTATCCACGCCGCCGAGAATATGCAGAAGGGTGGATTTGCCTGAGCC
>JAFWCP010000592.1 GCA_017536845.1 Solobacterium sp.
GGCGCTTCCGTCGGCTCAGGGGTCGGTTGCTGTGTCGGCACAGGTGCTTTTACCGGCTCCTCTGTTTCTGCCGGCTTTGATGAACAGGCAGACAGGGCAAGCAGGATGGCAAATGCCCCGGCGAAGATTCTCGTTTTCATTCCGTGTTCCTCCATATACAGGAACACTGTATCTTCGTTCCCCGGGGAACGGTCAATCCCTTACTGCAGTTCTGCTTTCAGAAGTCTGTTATACAAGGCAAAGGCAAGCAAAGCCGTCATGGCGTCCGAAACCGCCTGGGCACAGATAACACCCATGTATCCGAAGACAGCTGATAACAGGAAGATGACAACGACATAGATGTATCCCTGCCGTCCCGCACTCAATAACAGGGCGCCGGAAGCTTTGCCGGTGGACTGGAACAGGCAGGTTGTCACCATGACATAGCCGATAAACGGCATGCCGGCAAGAATCGCCCGTAACATCGGTACGCCGTTGGCAACAATTTCAGCATCCTTCATGAAGAAGGAAACCGCATAAGGAGCAGCGAAGAACAGGATCACGGATAAGCCAAAGCCGATGCCTACGACAAGCATATAGGCAAAGCGGATGGTCTCCTGCATCCTTTTCTTATTGCGGGAACCGTACAGGTAGCCGTATAACGGCTGGCCGCCGAAGGAAAAGGCAACCATGATCATGATGACGATCATCACAACCTTGGAAACAATGCCCATGGCGGCAATCTTGTCATTGCCGTAGGGCAAAAGGAACCGGTTCAGTAACATCACGCCCACCGACTGCATGATATTGGTAATCGAAGACGGGATGCCGATGCCAAGGATCTGCTTCAGCTCATTGCTGCTGATGTGGAAGCCTTTCGGGTTCAGCGAAAGCAGGTGGGATCTGTTATTGATGAACCAGATATAGAAGATATCGGCACAGACATTGCCGATGACGGTGGCAGCGGCGGCACCGCCTGCCCCCATACGCAGGGTGAAAATGAAGATCGGGTCAAGGATCATGTTGACAACAGAACCCATGACCGAGCCGATCATGGCCCCGGTCGCAAAGCCCTCCGTCCTTAACAGGTTGGTCGGCACCAGTGAGAAAATGATGACCGGAGCGCCAAGGGCAATCCAGCTGTAGTACTGCGATGCGTAGGCGATGGTATCACTGTCCGCCCCCAGCATTTTCAGCATCGGGCCTTTGGCAAGAAACAGCACGGCAGCGATGAACAGGCCGAATACGGCAGCACCCAGAAAAGCAAAGACGGACAGGCGTCTGCCGTCGTCATTGCGGCCCTGCCCGAACAGGCGGCTGATGACCGAGCTGCCGCCCAGCCCGAAGATATCGCCGATGGCGATCATGAAGGTAAAGACCGGTGCACATAAGGCAACGCCGGCCACCAGGTCGGTATTGCCGGTACCGGCGATGAAGTACATATCCACCATGTTATAAACAAGCATCAGCACGCTGCTCATCATGACCGGCAGTGCCAGCTTCATATATGCCTTTGGGACAGGCATGGTTTCAAACAGTTCGTTTTTCATAGAATTTCATCCTCTTTCCGGTGGTATTGTACGCTTTCCTCTTGATCCCTTAAGTGACATATGTCACTATATAGGCATGAAAAAAACAGAAAATCAAAACCGTCTGAACGGCTATCTTCACAAGTATCATCTGCAGCAGTATTTCTCTGACACGGACCTGCCCTTTGAACTGTATGCCTTTGCCAGAGGTGAATTCCTGAACAACGAACTGGATCCGTATGAGTATCTCTGTTTCCTTGTTTCCGGCAGTGCCCGCATCATGCATGTCCGTGATGACGGCTCGTATTACCGGATTGCGGACGCGATGCCGCTGACGCTGTTCGGCGACATGGAATTTGCCAAGAATGCACAGACACCGTACCTGATTGAAATCTCGCAGCCGGCAGAATGTGTTGTCCTGCCGCTGAAACAGTGTGCCGCCAAACTGCGGCAGGATCCGGTCTTCCTGTGCTATCTGCTTTCCAGCCTGGCCAGAAAGCTGGATATGCTGACGGAAATGAACGCCTTTCCGAAGAACCTGAAGGAAAAGGTCCTGCATTACATGACATACCTTTCGCCCGACCATTCCCTGACCGGCATTGAAGCAACGGCAACAACATTTTCCTTTTCCAGAAGGCAGCTGCTGCGGATCCTGAAAAGCCTGTGTGAGGAAAATAAGATCCGCAAGACAGGCAAAGGCAGGTACGAACTCTGCCAGCCCGCCGATCACGCGCGGGAATGATTCCCGGTATCACACCGTTCCTGTATCAAAACGGCTCGTAAAGGATTTTTCTTCCCTTACGAGCCGTTTTAATGCCTTATGAAAATCTGCTTTACTGATCGCTCTGATTGGCAAGCTTCTGCGCTGCGGCAATGAACTGATCCAGTTTCTCAAGGAATGCCGGATCGGCAGTGAAGGCTTCGCTGTCAGCCAGCTTGAGATACGCTTCCCTGGCCTTTTCATAATACGGCAGTGCCTGGGCAGGTTCCTTCGCCATCAGCTTCAGGCCGCCGATTTTCATGGCGGTCTGGACAAACGTCATCGATGTCTTTCCTTCTTCCACTCTGTCGGAGATCGTGTGATAGAGGTGGGTATAAATCCGCTCCGCAATGGCCGGGTTCTGATCCGCAAACTTTCCTTCCATGAACATATCGCCAAGCGCAGCACAGGAATCGTCGTCGCCGCCTGCGGCACCTTGCAGATAGTAGTAGAACGCCTTTTGATAATCCGGTGCTTCCGCATCATTCTTGTACAGGCTGCCAAGGATGCCGGCATACTGCGGTTTCTGAGTCTTTTCAAAAAGGGATGCAAAGCATTCTTTTGCAAGGCTGAGATCCTTGGCATACAGGCCGCCGCCCTGCAGGCAGGAGAAGGCTTTGTAGCGCAGGGCTACGATATCGCCATGATCAACAAATTCTTCCAGGAAGTTTCTGACAAGGCCGGCCTCTTCCTCTGGCTGACCGTCAGGATTGCTGGCGTAACGGACAATTCTGTCCCACTTTTCCTTCTCGCTGAAGACAGGAGAAGCTTTTTCACATGCCGGGGTTTCTTCCGCCAGTTCTTCTTTCACTGCTTCTTCGGCGGTTTCCGTTTCTTCCGGTGCAGCAGCGGATTCTTCGGACGGTGTTTCTTTCACGATGGGTTCTTCGGCAGCCGGAACTTCTTCTTCCGTTTCCGGTTCTGCGTCCCCGTTTTCAAGACGGACAAGCATTCCTTCAAGGGCTGCCTTGTCCTTTCCTTCCAGGATTTCCTTCAGACCGGCAAACCGTCCTTTCGGAAAACCTTCTTCCGTAAGGATCGCCCCTCTGTCCATGAAACAGGAAACAGGTGTGTACCAGCCGTTGAGAACCCGCTCAAAATCCCGATCATCCAGCATGTTCTGCAGGGCTTCCTTCAGATCATCTGTCTTCATGGTATACGTTCCGGTTGTTTCTACGTCATTGAGATTCTTATCAAACTCCATCTCATATTTACTGAGTCTTTTTAATGATGATGCTGTCAAAATCATATAATCTTTACTCCTTGCCTTTATTTTATCATGAGCTGCAGGCAATCTTGAAACCGATTTCATAACTGGTGCGAATATCTTGCGAACCAGCCTGTGATTCCTGTTGAGAATGCTTCCGGTATGACGGATGAACACTGTCATGCAGTCAAAACGGCTCGTAAAGAGTTTTTCTCCCCTTACGAGCCGCTTTAAATGTCCGTGATATACAGTATTGCCTCCCCATGAAAAAGACAGCAGCATATCACTTGCCGTCTTCCCGTCAAAAGGAGTTTTTCGTTCCGTTTCTGAAAGTGACAGTGTCTATCCTGTGTACTTCTGAAGGGTTGCCCTTACGGCACCGGTGCCGTGGCAAAGTTCCTTGAAATAACCGCAGACAGCATCCGCAAGGCCTGCTTCATAGAGGTCAACGCCGAAGATGGCCTTATTTGCCAGAAGGTCATGGAGA
>JAFWCP010000593.1 GCA_017536845.1 Solobacterium sp.
GCTTGTCGGCATCGGCAACGGTGCAACCTTCATTAACAAGTACCTGACCGGCTACATGAACTTCGTTTCAGGTCTGGCCATTATCGGCGGCGAACCCGGTGAGACACCGAAGGCTTCCGTTCCGGCATATGTGGCAGGTGAATCAGCAGATGCATATATTGCGGCCAATAATGCCCAGGGCATCGGCGGCGGCAGATATGTGAACAACGACAGCAGGTTTGAATATGTGTTCACAGCAGATGCGCCGGCAAGTGCTGCCGAAGGCCTGAAGGATGCCTGGGACAAGGTTCTCTGCCTTTATGGACGTATCGGCAACTACATCGAAGCTGAACATGTTGTTGCAACATGGTATACAAGGCCTTTCCTCACCGGCGATACAGCCGCGGACCAGGCGAGAAAGTACCAGTATTTCGATTCCCTGGAAGCAGTAGAAGGCTATGAGAGATTCGTCAATACCGAAGACCTCAATGATTCCGGTACGCTGTCACTCTGGTATGAATACATTCCTGACTGCGTCAAGGATGCTGCTCCGGGTACTGTGCCTGTCATCTTCCTGATGCACGGCAATACCAATGACCCGAGGACCCAGGTTGATACTGCGGCATGGGCCAACATCGCGGTCAGAGACGGCGTCATCCTGGTCGCACCGGAATGGCAGGGCCATGTCTATCAGGGCTATGCCTATGAACCGATGAGCGCCAGAAGAAGCGAAGAGGGTGAAGAAACCTATGTTATCTCCGTCCTTGAAAAGGTTCTTGAAAAGTATCCGCAGGCGGATGCAAGAAGAGTGTATATGAGCGGCCTGTCTGCCGGTTCCCGCCAGACAACCACATACGGCACTGAAAATCCGAAATACTTTGCGGCCGGCGGCGGTCATTCCGGACCGACAGCAGGCAACATGGAAACAGTTGAAAAGTATAAGGATACCTATGACTTCCCGGTCATCTACTTCACCGGCGACTGTGACGAATACCAGGGCAATACATTTGATGTCGACAATCTGGATACCAATGCAATCAAGTGTCTGAACGCATTCAGAGTCCTGAACAACATGCCGGCCCTGACCAACGATGACTATACTGCTGAAAACGCCAGGATCTACGGCGTACCGTGGGATGAAGTCTACACGATCGAACCGACAGCGGAAAATATCCCGACCATCATCGGCGGCGTCATGGCCAATGAAAAGGGTGTTGAGATCAGCTTCAACAGAATCCTTGGCTGGGGCCATTGGAACTACTGTCCGGATACCGAATACATGTGGAACTTCATGAAGCGGTATGCAAGAGACCTTGAAACCGGTGAAACCATCATCCTCGAAGAAACAGCGTACAACGGCTGGAAGACAGAAGACGGCAAGGATTACTGGTATGAAAACGGCGTGAAGCAGGGTACCAGGGATGACGATCAGGACGTCAAGGATGCCGACGGCAACCCGAGAGGCCGTGAAATCTATGATCCTGCTTCTGATGCGTGGTACTGGCTGGATGCCGAATTCGACGGCGCCAAGGCAGTTGACAAGGAAGTCTGGATGCCGTATGTCATCAACGGCGAAGAACCTGGTTCCACAAACGGAAAGTGGGTCCGCTACGATGCTGAAGGCAGGATGATCAAGGGCTTCAAGCGTGTTGAAGATCGTCTCTATTACTATGATCCGATTACCGGTGCTGGTGCTGACAATGAATTCGTCAAGAGCGGCAACGACTACTCCTATGTTTACTACTGGTATGAAAAGGGCGAACGCCAGGGCACAAAGATCGATCCGCAGAATGTGATCGGCGACGGCACACCGCGCGGCAGAGAAATCTATGACCCGGCAACAGATGCCTGGTACTGGCTGGAAGCCAATGACCTTGGCAGAGCGGCAAAGAACAAGCAGGTCTGGATCCCGTACATCTTCAGAGATGAAGAACCCGGTTCTACCGAAGGCAAGTGGGTCCGCTACGATGCTGAAGGCAGGATGGTCAAGGGCTGGTACAGAAATGAAGACGGTATCTATTACTATGATCTGATCACCGGCGCCATGGTAAAGGGCACGGTCGAAATCGACGGCAGGAAATATACATTTGATGAAGTGACAGGCATTGCCCAGGGCAACATTGATGTCAGGGTTGAACTGGATGATGCTTTGACTGCCAATGTCACCGGCGGCCGTATTGTCGGCTTTGTCGATGAAAACGGCGTCAAGACATTCCTTGGCATTCCGTTTGGCGCCAATACCGAAGGCGAAAACAGATTCAGAGATCCGCAGCCGGTTGTACCGTGGGCAGGTGAAAAGGACTGCACGGAATTCGGCTCCATTTCCATCGAAGCTCTGCAGGATCCGTTCATGTGCTGGTCGAAGGAATATGTCGACTGGGATCTGACCTATGACAACGGCAGATGCAACGAAGATATCCTGAACCTGAACGTCTGGACAAAGGCGGAAAAGGGCGACAAGAAGCCTGTTATCGTCTACATCCATGGCGGCGGCAATACCTCCGGCTCCGGCCAGAACGAAGTCTATTCCGGCAAGAATATCGTTGAGAAGGACGTTGTCTACGTCACCATCAACTACCGTTACGGCATCCTCGGCTTCCTGTACTACGTAGATGCCGGCGGTGAAGAAATCACCGGCAACTTCGCGATCAAGGATATGGTCCAGGCTCTGCAGTGGGTCAAGGACAACATCGCTGAATTCGGCGGCGATCCTGAGAATGTCACAATCGCAGGCCAGTCGGCTGGTTCGAGAAACGTCCAGCAGCTGATCAAGTGCCCGGCGGCTGCAGGTCTTTTCCAGAGAGCTGTCGCCATGAGTGCCAACGCCTATACAAGTTCTGACCTCACCAAGGAAGCAGCAAACGCTGCTGCAACTGCGGCTCTTGGCAATTACAGCGTTGCGGATCTGAGGGCGATGAGCACCGGAGAAATCGACAATATCCGTGCCAATGTCTACAATCCGAGCAACTATGTCATCGATGGTGAATACTCTGTCGGCAGCCTCAAGGAAGCGTATGACAGCGGTGAAATGAACAAGGTTGATCTGATGCATGGCTGGACGTCCGGCGACGCAGTCCTGTTTGGTTCCTTCCTCACCGTATCCGAGAATACACCGGAAGCATACACGGAAGCAGTCAAGGCAAAGCTTGGCGAAAACGCGGATGAATTCCTGGCTGCCTATCCGGCGGACGACAATATCAAGCGTCTGGTCACAAAGATCAACTGCCACAGCTCCGGCTATGGCCTTGCGGTGGCTCTGATTGCCAAGAGCACAAGCGACCCGGATCATAAGAACTTCCAGTACTGCTTCACCCGTGAGGTTCCGGATCAGGATCCTGCGGTCAAGGCGCAGTGGGGCGCGTTCCATACCGGCGACGTCGGCTACTGGCTCAATATCTTCTCCAACACGACCAACCGTCCCTGGGAAGATGTTGACTATGAACTCGGCGAACTGATGTGCACCTATATCACCAACTTCGCAAAGACCGGCGATCCGAACGGTGCCGGCCTGCCCGAGTGGAAGGATACAGCATCCAACAGCGGCTATGGCGCGATGCATCTGTGCGAAGAATCCGCATTTGAAGAGATGACGGATGCCCAGCTTGCATTCTGGAAAGGCTTCTACAAATAATTCCCTGTATACAGGAATGCTTCAGAACTGACCTGAAAAGGGACTGTTGAATCAACACTGAACCGGAAGAACGGAAATCTTCCGGTTTTTTTATATATGGCAGGATCTTTGCATAATAATCCACAGTCTCCTGTTCATCAGGATAAATGCTCCGTAACGTTGTTATCCGCAGTGAAAGGTATTGTAAAATGTAAGCGGTTTCGAAAAATCCATAAGATTGTCAGCTCTGTCCATTTCATGATACTCAAGGACATTTTAAGTTAAGCATAACTATGACCGCAATGCATGATGCCAGGCATGAAGCATTGCGTCAGAATAAACTGTATGCGCAGCTCATTCCGCGATCGGCATACAGTTGAGAAAGGAGAAGGAATATGCAAAGATCCAGCAAAAATGTATGGACCCGCATCCAGTCCGGCCTTTTAAGCGTGGCGATGGTTTTCGGCATGTTTACAGCAACAATGGCAGGAGCGAATGCGGAAGGGGAAAGTGAGCTTCATACTTTCACCGCGACAAATCTGACGGCTGCAGCTGACAAGGAAGTCATTCCTGACGGCACAGCCGTCGATGACCAGGGAACGGGATACATTGTAACCTTCGGCGAAGTGACAAAGCGTACCAGCAGTTCCACCGGCGAAGTGACATCCACTGAAGTCGGAAAGAACGCCGGCAGCGGCTTTACCTTCACGGTATCCGGTACAGCGGATGTATCCATGACTGTCAGTTCCACCGGCGGCAGCAACACCTCCGCAATCGGCATCATTGACGGCAACGGTGCTGCGATTGCCAACAACGAAGGCATTACCGAAGTAACGGCAACCACAAAGCAGACACTGACGTATGCCCTGGAAGCCGGCACCTATAAGATTGTTTCACCGGAAAGTGAATACAACCGCGGTGCCCGTGTCTATTACATTGAGGTCAGCGAAAAGGCAGCCGGCGTGGAACCGGAACCGGAGCCTGAAGACAGTGAATGGCAGTTCACATACTTCGGCGTTTCTGTCAACGCAAACCGCAACCGGCTGATCTCAGCCGGCGAAGGCATTGAAGAAGATGTCGTCCTCGGTTCGGCAATCTTCAATGAAGACGGCTCCATCAGTGAAAAGGGCGGCAAGTTCGTTGCCGACTCTCCGGCTGACGGCGGCAGTTATTATTACACTGTGATTGATCCGACCAAAAAGAACTTCTACTTCCAGGCGGATGTCATCATTGACCAGCTCAACCCGGCCATGGATGGCCAGGAAGGCTTTGCCCTGATGGCCCGTGACGCGATCGGCGGCAACGGCGAAAGCGGCAACTGGATGGCCAACCTTATATCCGTTACCGGCACAAAACTGCCGACGGAAGGAATCAACGGCGGCGGTGAGACCAAGGGCGTCATCGGCGTGCGTGCCTATACCGGCATCAAGACACCGGAACCTTCGGAAGAAAACGAAATCGCTGCAACCCGCTACAGCTGGGCTGCAGACGGTGAAGGCAATACCGCTGTCATCGAACAGGGCGGCACCTACCGTGTCAGCCTGGAAAAGACAGACTACGCCTACATCACATCCGAATACAGGATCAACGAAGACGGCACAACCGGCGACAAGATCGGCGAACATGTCTATTACATTCCTGCCAAGGATCACAATGCGACTTCCGTCAGCAGCTACAGTGATCTGGATGATCCTCTGACCTATCAGGAAGCGGACAAGGCATACATTGCCATGGTTGTTGCCAGAGGCATCAACGCCACTTTCCATGACATCGTCTTTACGACTTCCGACTGGAATGCGGAAGGCTGGCAGCCGCAGCCGACAACCTATATCCCGCTGGAAGCGGAAATCACATCCCCGTCAACCACAACCGGCGGAACTTATGAGCTTGTCTTCAAGGCCAACGCCGACGGTACGGCGAAGATCATGGCGGATGCTGATGTGCTTGAGGATAACGTTGAAATCAAGGCAAATACCTATTACAAGAAGGAATTTGCAATGACTTCCCCGACAACGACATACCAGGTTTACTTCACACCGGATCCTGACTATGTCATCAGCGCTTTTGAAAAGCTGGAAAGCTATGACACTGTAACCGTTACCAAGACGGTTACCCAGAAGACAATCGGTGACGGCGATACCATCTATGTCAAACCGGACGGCTCGCCTTCCAACGGCGGTACTTCCATGGATGATGCTGTGGATATCTTCACAGCCGTCAGCTACGCAGGCGCCGGCCAGACCATTCTGCTGGCAAGCGAAACCTACGACCTTTCCGGCAAGGCGCTGACCATTGCCAGAGGCCGCAGCGGCACGGCGGAAAAGCCGATTACCATGAAGACGGTTGATGATGGCTTTGCCACCTTCGACTTCGGCA
>JAFWCP010000594.1 GCA_017536845.1 Solobacterium sp.
GCCTTTTGAATGTGACTGACATGATCATCAGATGTATTGATTCGCCTGAATTGATTTATTTGGATCGGAGCTGGGTGCAGGTCTGTTTATAGAACTCCTTCACTGCTTCTTCCGGTAAGGCTATGCCGTTTGTAAATACGACAATGCTCTGGTCGGCAGGGATATAGGAAGGTACTTTTGCCGGGATAATGCCGTAACCGGCAAGAATGGAAGCTGCTGTGGAAATCAGTACATTCTGATTTGCTTTTTCTGCAATCTTCATCCGCCAGCCGGTTGTATCTGCAGCCTTCTGGATGGTTTCTGCTTCGGCTTTGCCGGCAGCCGGCGTGATAAAGGACAGTTCCATGTAACGGCCATGTGCATCAGATTTCAGTCCTTTTTTATATGGCCTGTATGCAGCATCATAGAAGGCAATGTCAATTGCGGAAAGGGCCGCATTCTGTTCCATTGCCGGACGATTCGAAGCAGGAACAAAGGCATCGTCCTGGCTGAAGGGTGCAGTTGGAACTGCCGGCAGGTCTGCCGGTGTTTCATTGATCAGACACCGCCAGCCGGTCAGCTTCTGAAACTGTTCGCACAGCTGCGCATCATTGTCCTGGGGTGTGGATAGTTTTACGGAGTAGGCTTTGCGGTCCAGATAGATGGAGGATTTTTTCAGTCTTGAAGCAAACAGGGCCTGAAGAAGGGTGTTGGCGGCTGTATGGTTCATGGTATCACTCAGGGATACGGTCCAGCCTAAAGTATCTTTCATTTCCTTGTTAATGGCATCAATTTCGTCACGGTTGACAACATCCGGGAAATCCATGACGATGGCAGCTGCCTGCCTGTCCTGGAAGTAGCTGATCTTGCGCAGATTTCCCGGGAAATGGGAACGGATAAAGCTTTCCACATCCTGTATGGTTGCCGTGTTTGCTTTCTTTTCTTCAAGAATTTCTTCTTCTGTTGCCGGCCGGATTAAGAACAGCCGGCGTCTGTCGGTAGTGAAGTAAGGACTGTCCAGCAGGGTTTTCTGCAGTTTTGCCAGTTCTTCTTCCTCTTCTGTGTGGGTGCCTGTTAAAAGGGTATACACCTGTTCAATGGTGAAGGTATAACGCTGATAATGTTCCAGCCAGAAGGTTCTCAGTTTCACCAGGTCTTCTTCCCCGTTGATGGTCATATGCAGGGTTTCATTGAACCGGAACGTGTTCTGCTTTCTCAGGCTGCGCAGGGGGATGTCGATGGTTTCGCCGACAGCAGGAACGTAGATTCTGCGGCGGTAATCCTGGGACAGGTCATCTGACATGGAATCAATGGATTCGCCGTCACCATGGACAAGGATGATGTTGCGGGGGGTGATCTTGTCCATCATGTTCAGAAGTTCCATCTTGTCCGCATGGGCGGAAAGGCCGACGATTTCAACCCTGCACTTTGCCGTATACAAGACATTGTTCAGGGTGATGGTATGGTCGGAATCCGGCGCTGCCAGGTTCAGCAATGCCCGGCCGGGAGATTCTTCGTCCTGGTAACCGGTCAGGATGATGCAGGCATTCTCATCGGTGATGAGGTTCTGGGCGTAGGTCACGCTAGGACCACCGGATAACATGCCTGAAGATGCGACAAAGATGCAGCTGCCTTTGATGTTATGGTACAGCTCATTGCGATCCATGGAGTTTAAGACCGGCTGGATGCTGTCGGTATAGAAAGGTTCCTGGCCTTTCATGATCCTTCTTGCCAGTGCTTCCCGTAAGAAGGTGGGATTGTTTTTATAAGCCTGGTTCATGTCCCTGACCATGCCGTCACACCAGACCGGAATTTCCGGGATCTGCTTTTTCAGCATGGCCGATCGGATTAACAGAAGCACTTCCTGGGCCCTGCCCAAGGCGAAGGCGGGAATCAGGATCTTCATATTCTGGCGGATGCATTCAGCCAGCAGGGTGACAAAACGGTTTTCTTCGGCCTGGCGGTTGGAATGCATGCGACTGCCGTAGGTTGTTTCGGTAATGGCAATATCCGGCCGTAAGCGGGGAATTCTTGCGCCTTCGACCGTCTGCTGGGTAAACAGGGAATAGTCACCGGTATAGAATACCGTACCGTCAGGAGTTTCGATGTTGATGCAGGCAGCACCGGCGACATGGCCGGCCGGGTAGTACGTTGCCTTGATGCCGGGCAGGACTTCTGTTTCCGCAAGGTATTTGACAATGCGTACACGTTCAAACATATTCTGCATGTCCTGTTCATTGTAGAAGGGGATTTCTTCTTCCGTCTGGTTCATGATCTTCAGACCATCCAGCAACAATACCCTGGCAAGGTCTCTTGTCATGGCAGTCATATAGATCAAGGCACCGGGGTACATCCGGGAGATTAAGGGCAGGGAGCCGATATGGTCCATATGGGCATGGGAAATGAGGATGACATCCACACTGCCCTGCTGCTGGATGCTGAAAAAATCAGGGAGCCTGTCCTTGGTGCCTGACTGGCGGATACCGGCATCCATTAGGATGCCTTTTCCTCCTGCTTCGAAATAAATACAGCTGGCACCGACTTCCTGAGCACCACCTCCGAATGTAAACTTCATACCCATTACCTCACAGTGTGATTATTATAAGCCATATCAGCTGTTTGAATGCATGTGAACATTTCGAAAACATCGAATTCAGCCATCCTTCATTCTGTCACCATCCGTCTGTCATACAGATCAGGCATTCTTTATGCAGCAGGAAAAGGAGGTGTATATGATGAATGCAAATGTCGCATTGATTCCTGCCTACTGCCCGGGAAGACAGCTTGTCGACCTGGTCTGTGCATTGAAAAACAACGGCCTCGAATGTGTCGTTGTCAATGATGGCTCGCCGCCTGAATATGATGAAATCTTCATGGAGGCAGCCAAAAATGCTGTGATTCTTGTTCACAGTGAAAACAAAGGCAAAGGAGCAGCTCTGAAAACGGGCATGAAATATATTCAGGAAACATATCAGGACTGTGTGGCTGTCACCGTGGACGCGGATGGCCAGCACCTGCCTGAGGATGTGCTGAATGTTGTAAACTCTGCCCGGACAGGGGAGGCTGCCCTTGTCCTGGGGGTACGTCTGTTTAATATGGATACCGTTCCTTTGCGCTCCTATCTGGGAAACCGGATCACGGAAACCGTGTTCCGGATGATGACCGGGGTTCATGTCTCCGATACCCAGACAGGCTTAAGGGCGTTTCAGAGCTCGCTGATTGACAGGCTGCTGGATGTTCCCGGAGAACGCTATGAATATGAAATGAACCAGCTGCTGTGCTGTGTCAAGGAAGGACTGCCGATCCGGGAGATCGGGATCACGACGGTATATGAAAACAACAACGCCTGTTCCCATTTCCATCCTCTGCGGGATTCGTTTCTGATCTACAAGCAGATATTCAGCTTTGGCCTTTCTTCC
>JAFWCP010000595.1 GCA_017536845.1 Solobacterium sp.
AGGCCGACAAACAGGATGCCGAAGCCCATGCATATGGTGCCGGTGTTTCTGGCCGAGCGGGTGCCGACGAACATGATCATGATGATGCCGATGATCAGGGCCAGCGGGGCCAGGTTGTCGGACTTGAAGAAATACATGATGCTGTTGGCACCGGCCTGCAGGTCCATCAGACGGATGATCTGGGCGGTGATGGATGTTCCGACATTGGCGCCCAGGACGATCCCGATGGACTGTCGGAAAGTCAGAAATCCCGCCCCGACCAGGCCGACTGTCAGGACGATAGTGGCCGTGGAGCTCTGGATCATGCAGGTGACAAGCAGGCCCAGCAGGAAGCTGGTCACCGGCTTGTTCGTTACTTTGGCAAGCGCCGTTTTCAAGGCGACGCCGGAGCTACTTTTCAGGCCATCGCCCATGATCCGCATGCCATACAGGAACAGGGCAAGGCCGCCCAGCAGTGATACGATTTTATAGAATACTTCCATTTGTCTTTCCTCCCGAAGAGACCTGCACCCAAGGTGCGTGAAGTCATGGCTGCAGACAGCCGCTGAGTATGTACTGCTGTAAAACACAGGCATGGCGTTTCCGCCAGCCGGTGAACATGTAACGTTTCAGTACCGGCAATGACTGCCTGGTACCGGCTTGTGAAAACATGCCCGTAACAATGTATAATAAAAAAAAGACTTCGCGCAAGAGCAAGGCTCAAGGGTTTGAAAAGCAATGGTTCTGTAACCGCTTACGTAAGCGGTTCCAGAATGATTTATTCACGAACGTCATTTCTGCGTCACGAAAACCTGCCGTCAATGTTACTATTGAAGTGCACGAAAAGGAGGCATTCATGAACCGTCTGCGAAAGTTTCTTCCCTACTGGCAGGCCATCCCGGAAATCCTGCGCTACCAGGTTGTCTCAAAGTTCTTTCTGGGCATCCTGCTGACGGGGCTGAACACGGTCACGGTGCTGCTTCTGCTGAGCACCGGCCGGCTTTCCGTCAGCACCGGTGACTTCACTTTCCTGTTTACCACCTGGCAGGGGCCGCTGCTGATCACAGCAGCTGTATTCTCCCTGTTCCTGTTTGTCGCCTTCGACCTGAACACCAAGATCGTCTATGCGGAAAAGCTGATGCAGAAACAGCCGGTCAGCGTGATGGCCGGGGTCAGGGAAGGCGTCCTGGCGGTTCGCAGGCTGTTCACGCCGGCCGGCATCGGTGTCGTGATCTACATTGCCCTGATTGCCCCGATCATCGGCCTGGGCATTTCCATCTCCCTGACCGAAAGCCTCGCCATCCCGAATTTCATCTCCTCCGTCATTGTCTCCACACCGCTGTACAGCCTGCTGTATACGGCGGTCATCATTGTCTTTGCATCTGTCGGGGTCGCCCATCTGTTCTGCCTGCACGCGATGGTCATTGACCATCTGTCCGTCAAGGATGCCCTGCAGCGCTCCCGCAGCCTGATGAAGGCGCACTGGAAGGATTTCCTGCGCAAGAGCCTTGTGTATGCGCTTGTCTTCATCTTCCTTGACATCCTGATCGTCCTGGTCCTGATGATTCTGCCTTACCTGCTGGCTGTAAACCTGTCCCTTTCGAAAAGCGTGACACGGGGGCTGCTGGTGTTCCAGTGCCTGACGGCATCGGGCATCTTCGGCGCCCTGCAGCTGCTGGCCACACCGTTCTATCTGATGAGGATCACCGAGCTTTACCACAGCTATCGTGACGGCGCTCCGGCATCCCTGCCGGTGCGGCAAAGGAAAATGCATCCTTTCCGCACGGCCGCTGTGATCCTGCTGGTATCTGCCATAGCCGGGGCAGCATGGCTTGTGAACTTGTATTTTGACCGTTTCTTCCCGCTTTCTTCCACGGTGCAGGTCATTGCCCACCGCGCCGGCGGCAGTGAAGCGCCGGAAAATACCATCGCCGGCCTGGAAAAGGCCATGGAAACCGGTGCCTATGGTGCTGAGATTGATATACAGCGGACAAAGGACGGGTATTACATCGTCAATCATGACAATGACTTCAAACGTACCTGCGGTGTGAGCAGGACGCCGGAAGAAATGACCCTGGCTGAGATTCAGCAGCTGACGGTCCGCTATGACAAAGATCCTGACATCCATGCCCGGCCTGCCTCATTAGAGGAAATGCTGGAAAAGGCACGCGGGAACCTGGTGCTGTTTGTCGAACTGAAAGGCCGCAGCGCCGATGAACAGATGGTTGATGACGCGGTGCGCCTGATCCGCTCCTGCGGCATGGAACAGGAAACGGTCCTGATCTCCTTGAAATACAGCCTGATCAATTATGCGGAAACGAATTATCCTGACATTGCGACAGGCTATCTGACCTTTGCCTCCTATGGCGACATCTCCGCTTTGAACTGTGATTATCTTGGCATTGAAGAAGAAGCGGCGACGATGACGGTCATCGACACCATCCATAACGCCGGCAAAAAGGTCATGGTCTGGACGCCGAATCTGGAAGACTCGCAGTACCATTTCCTGCTGACCGAAGCCGACGCAATCATCACCGACGAAATTTCCCAGGCACATCATCTGATTGAAAACATGGAAAAGCGGGATGACCTGACCAGGATCATCGACGGCATCTTCCGATAAAACACGGGATCCCGAAAAAAAGGATCCCGCTTCTTTTTTATGAGCGCTGCTTCCGCAGCCTTTCTTCTTCTTTGCGCCAGGTGTGGAATTCATGCACAAGCGATGTATAGCCAAGCTTTTTCAGATCCTGATAGCTGACGGCAAAGTTGCCTTTGCAATGCCTGCCGCTGTAAAGGTAACGAAGGTATTCCAGCATATACGCATCGATTTCCTTCAGGCCTCTGTCACTGCTCAATACCGGGAAGTAGTATCTGCTCCAGGTAAAGGCGCGGGTGCCGAAGAAATCGTAGAAATAATGGTCCATGGTGGCAATCAGGGCCCTGGCTTTCTTCTTCCAGCTGATTTCCTTCTGCCGGTGCAGCTTATGCGCCTTGCGGCGGATGTGCCGTTTCAGCTTTGCCACAGCCCCGTCGGAAAGGTCGATCTTTCCATGGTCAAACTGACAGCCAAGAAACGGAAACGGCTCGCCCGGCCCGGAAGAAAACTGCTTGTCCGGATTGAGTTCCAGCTTCTTTTCCCGCATGACTTCTTCCACTAAGGCAAGACACTGCTGCTTCTCTTCCTC
>JAFWCP010000596.1 GCA_017536845.1 Solobacterium sp.
AGACCCACCGGGCATCGGGGGCCGGCGGCCAGCACATCAACAAGACCGATTCGGCCGTGCGCATCGTGCACCTGCCGACAGGCATCACCGTCAACTGCCAGGAAGGGCGTTCGCAGATTGAAAACCGCGAGACGGCCATGCGCCTGATCCGGGCCCGGGTGTATGAAGAATACAAGCGGATCAAAGAAGCGGAAGAAGGGAAGGTGCGCCGTTCCAAGATCGGCACCGGCGACCGTTCGGAGAAAATCAGGACGTACAACTACCCGCAGAACCGGGTGACCGACCACCGGATCGGTTTGACAATCACGCAGTTGGATCGTATTATGGAAGGCAGGCTCGAAGGTGTGATTTCGGGTCTTCAGCAGGAAGAAGAAAAGCGGAAACTGGAGGAAGCGAAGCTGTGACGACATTTGCCCAGGCGGTTCGAAAATATGAAAAGGAATGCGTCAGCCGGGACATCCCGGCCGAGACCGTCATGGCGTATCTCGTGGAGATCAGCCAGAAGGAACGGTATGACCTGTATGCGCATTATGATGAGGAAATGCCGGCGGACCTGGCCGCCTCTTTTGCGGCAGGTATGGAACGTATTCTCAGCGGCGAACCGATGGGGCATGTGCTTGGCTATTCCTGGTTTTACGGCTATCAGATGATTGTCAACGGCGACGTGCTGATCCCCCGGTATGAGACCGAGGAACTGTGCGCCAATACCCTGGCCTACATTGATGAGATCTTTGCGGGCAGGGAACCGTTAACGCTGGCGGATGTCGGCACCGGCTCGGGTGCGATCGCCGTTACGCTGAAAAAAGAAGAGCCGCGGCTGCAGGTCTATGCGACCGATATCAGCGAGGCGGCCCTGGAAACGGCCAGGCAGAATGCCGCGAACAATGAGGCAGAGATCTGCTTCCTGGCCGGTGATATGCTGAAACCGCTGATTGACAAAGGGATAAAGCTCGATATACTTGTATGCAATCCGCCGTACATCCCCGCCGATGAAGTCCTTGAGACCTCGGTGAAGGATTATGAGCCCCATGTGGCGCTGTTCGGCGGAAACGACGGCCTGTATTTCTACAGGCGGGTTTTTGAAGACTGCGGCAAGGTCCTGAAGGAAAAGGCCATGATGGCCTTTGAGATGGGCTGGAACCAGCGGGAAGCGCTGACGGCACTGGTGAAGGAAATGGTGCCCGAAGCGGCATGTCTTGTCCGTAAGGATATCAACGGAAAAGACAGAATGCTCTTTGTTTGGCTGCATTGCGGGCCTTTGGAGGAATAAGACGAAATGAACAGACGATATATCAAACCGACGTTTTTCTGGGGGATCTCGCTGATTGCGGCAGTCGTGTTTCTGTTTATCTTCGGGAAACTGCCGATGTTTCCGAAGAAATGGACGCTGTTTGCCTTTCTGGCGCTGGTTGCGGTGCATGGCGTCACAGCTTTCTTCTCGCTGACCACCTCACCGAAAAAGATCGGCATCAAGGTTGTCAATATCGTTCTGGCGGCGGCGCTGGTCTTCTTCAGCGTCATCCTGCCGGTATTTACCGAACGGGTATCGGACGTCATTACCGCCAATACGGTGACGACCGACAATACCATCAAGATGAACCTGTATGTCATGAATGAGGATTACCTCAACGAGCATCCGGAAGTCAAGGCGAATTACCCTGAAATCAGGGAAAGCCTGAGCGACTTCAAGAACCATTCCTTCATTACGACCCTGTCCATCGACAACCGCTACCAGACGGAAGCGCTGACGATGCTGAGGGGGACGATGGAGAAGGAAGACATCGGCCTGATTGACAAGAAAACGCTGGCGGAAGCCGGCGAGGCGCTGTATTCGGGCGAAGGCCAGGTGCTCATGATGACGGATATCTATGCCTCCATGCTTCTGGATATGGAGGAATTTGAAGACTTCGACCAGGTGACCAGGGTTCTTTATACGATCCGGCTGCCGGAAGTCGTCAACCAGATCAAGATTTCCGACGCCACGCTGACCGAAGAACCGTTTACGGTTTTCATCGGCGGCAATGACCAGGAAGGCGACCTGATGCTTACCGGCCGTACCGACGTTGACATGCTTGTCACCGTCAATCCCAAGACTCACCAGGTTGTCATCAACTCCCTGCCGCGAGACTCCTATGTGCCCAACCCGGCCGGCGGCTATGCCCCGGACAAGCTGACGCACCTCGGCATGAGCGGCTTAAGCAATACGCTGACGGAGCTCTCCAACCTTTTTCATGTCAAGGTTGAGAACTATATCCTGATCAACTTTACAACCTTTATGAAGATCATCGACGGCCTTGGCGGCATCGATATCGATAACCCGTATGCCTTTACCTATACATGGGATGAGAACTATGTATACGATGAAGGCAGAATTCACCTTGACGGCCAGGCCGCGCTCTATTACGTCAGAGAACGCTACAACCTGATCGATGGCGACTTCGGCCGCAACATGCACCAGCAGATCGTCATGAAGGGCATCCTGGAAAAGGCCATCAGCCCGGCGGTCATCACCCGTTTCAACTCCATGCTGGAGGCTTTGAAGGGAACTTTTCTGACCAACCTGTCAGAAGATTCCATCTATGGCTTATGCCAGAAGCAGCTGGATGAAGGCATCCAGTGGAACATTGTGAACTACCGTGCCCTCGGCCTTGTGGATATGGCAGTATGTGCGTCCGCACCCGGCCAGGAACTCTCGATTGTCCTGCCGTACCGTTCCCACATCCAGTATATGGCCCAGGTCATTGATGATGTGATTTCCGGCAAGACCGTTGTCCAGGAAGATATGGGTGATGGCTACGGCATCCTTGTCGACCCGATCCATATCCCGACAACCCCGGAACCTACCGAAACCGCGGAGCCGACGTAGGCGCCGACCGAGGACCCTACCGTTGAGCCGACGGCTCAACCGACCAACATCCCGACGCCTACCGCGACGCCTGTTCCCACACCGCGTCCGACCCCTGTTCCTACCCCGGTCCCGACCCCGCGTCCGACGCCGGTCCCGACAGACCCGCCGACTGAAGAGCCGACCCAGGAACCTACGCAGGAACCTACGCAGGAGCCGACCCAGGAACCCACGCAGGAACCTACGCAGGAGCCGACACAGGAACCTACGCAGGAACCGATTGTCGTCCCGACCTATACGCCGGAACCGATTCCGCCTACGGAACCACCGGTTGACCCGAACCCGCCGGCCGATCCGACGGAAGTTCCGGTCGAGCCTACCCAGGAACCGGACATCGTGGCTGACTGAAAGAAAACAGGACCTGAAGAGCTGATCTTCAGGTCTTTTTGCATGCAGCAGCAGGAAAAAAGGGCTGCGACGTTCCGGGTTGGAAAGCCGCAGTCCCTTGTTACCATTCCATAATGCCTGTTATTTCGTTGAAGTGATGCCACTCGCCGTAGAGTTCCCACGTTCCCTTGAGCATCTGGCCGGTGATCATATGGTAGAAATACCAGCCGTTTTCACCCTCATACCAGCCTTTGATCATAAAGCCATGGCGGTCGTATCTGACCCATTTGCCGTCTGTGCTGCCGGGTGCTTCACCGCGGTAGATATACGGCATGAAGACTTCCTTGCTGGCGGCTGCCGCCCCGTCACGGGCCGCATCCAGCCACATCCATGCGTCGTAATTCGGTTCATAGATTTCCCGGCCGCGGTTGGTGCCGTCGTACCAGACGCCCTGGGGGTCGTCAACGGTTCCCTGCCTGACGCCGTCTTCGTACCAGAAGGCCAGGCCGTTATAATACTGCCAGCTGTAGTTCGTGTTGATGACAGGCTCAGGCTGAGGTTCAGGATCAGTGCCCGTCGTGCGCCGGCCGCCGGTGACATGCTCGATTTTCGTGATCCAGCCATGGAAATAGGACGAGTTGTTGAAGTTGCCCTGGGAGGCTAAGCCGTTGGGAGCGCCGAAGTACGCTTTGGCGGAGGGCTCATAGATGACAAATTCAATGACATCCTTCGTGCCGGTCCTTTCACAGCCGTCCACCGCGTGGCGGATATCCTTTTCGTCGATCTTGACGCCCGGGATGACGATGCCGGTGCTCAGGGTGAAGTAATATCTTTCGCCGATGGCACCGAAGTTGTTGCCCAGGGCGACGCCGATGAAGCCGTCTTCGTCATACAGCATGCCGGTTTCATAGTCAACGCTCATGTGGTTGCGGATGTACCAGTACTGATTCGACGTCGGGTCGGTGATCATCCGGTAATCCTCATAGGTTTTGTTCCAGCCGAAGTATTCGTAGACCGGGCAGCCGTAAAAAGGTTCGTAGTTGAGCTCTTTGGTGTAATGCTGCAGTTCAGCAAGATCGAAGGTGTTGATGTTGAAGCCGGCGGATGAAACATAGATTCCGACAGCTGCTGCAAGACATGTTGCCTTTTTGAATGCTTTTGCCAATTTCATGCATTGGACCCCTTTCCCGCAAAGCGCTTGACAATGAAATTCATGCACAGGAAATTCAGAGGTACATACAGCGGTACGCTGATCAGCTTGGCATAGATTTCCGGCGCATGTCCGACCCGCACCACAAGAAAGACGATGACGGCAGAAATCAGGATACCGGGAAGGTAGCTCATCGGGAAGGCTGCCGCCGATTTCAGCGACATCTTCTGATGGTAGGTGAAGCGCATGTTCATGACATATGAGAATGCCATGGCCGTGGCGTCCGCAAGGATGCTTGCGGCATAATCCGGTACGCCTTTCAGATAGACGACATACAGTACCTGGGCAATCAGCGTGTTCAGCACGCCGATGATGCCGAATGTCAGGAATCTCCTGTTGAAAAACTTTTCCTTTATCTTCGCTAGCATGGCACTCATTTTCCCACACTTCACAGGAAATTTCAAACTGTTCGCTGTGCCATCCCGGGCTTTCGGGCATATAATATCCCTGTAAGAATGAAAGGAGTTTCATACACAATGGACATTCATCCCACACTGGTGATTCTGGCTGCCGGCATGGGCAGCCGTTACGGCGGCATGAAGCAGATTGACGGCGTCGGCAGCCATGGCGAACCGATCATTGAATTTTCAATTTTTGACGCAAAGGAAGCAGGCTTTGAAAAGGTCGTGCTGATCATCCGCAGAGAACATGAAGAAGCATTCCGCAAGGCGCTGACCGACAAGATCGCGCCGCATATGGAAGTGGCGTTTGTCTATCAGGACATGGCCAATGTCCCGGAAGGCATCGAGATTCCGGAAGGAAGGGTCAAGCCCTGGGGCACAACCCAAGCCCTGCTGGCCTGCAAGGGCGTTGTCAACGAGCCGTTTGCGATCATCAATGCCGATGATTTCTACGGCAAGGATGCCTACAAGGTCATCTATGACTTCCTCTGCAATGAAGCAGCAGACAGTCACTATGCAATGGTCGGCTATCAGTGCGGCAAGACACTGACCGACAACGGCACAGTTACCCGCGGTGTCTGTGAAAAGGACGAAGACGGTTATCTGACGGAGATCGTTGAAGTTTCCAAGATTGCCCGCAAAGACGGCGGCGCTGTCTATGAAGATGAAAAGGGTGAATGGCAGCCGCTTTCCGAAGACGCGCTTGTTTCCATGAACTTCTGGGGCTTCACACCGA